>NZ_JBFUIN010000008.1:0-63926 GCF_056401855.1 Bacillus sp. P4_D3 | reverse complement strand
ATATTGATTTCAAATGTAGCCCTTATTAGTTTATACGCTGTGTCTGAGTATAAGGAGCGAAAGCGATGGAAAGAAGAAGGTGTACCTGCATTAGATGAGAGAATCATGAAAAAAATGCAGCAATATTTTACGGCTTGTATGGTAGGTTTCTTTTTGTTTTTTATCGCGTATCTTTCTGTAAATAAGTATTTAGATAGACAAATCGTGGATGTGAATGAATTATTATATATAGTTATTTTCGGACTGTTAATTAGCATGGCATCGACGAGTGTATTAGCAGCAAGGGGAATTAAATAAATATATAAAGGGGAAACAGGATGGGATTAGCGGTGTTATGTGTCGCTACGGCTATATTTGCACTTTTGTGGGGGATGCAAAACTTCTCTCGCAATCCAGTGCCAAGTGTATGTATTATGATTGGTGCTGTAGGTTTATCATACTATTTATTAATTTTAGCGCATTATCATAAAACAGCAACAAGTGTTGTTGTTGGGGCAATTATTTTATCTTGTGGACGCGCTATACAAAAGGGTTTTCTTCCATAAAAGCTGTTTATACAAAAGGTATAAACAGCTTTTTGTATTTTTTTTACAAACTACTTGAAAGTTACGTTACGTCACCTTTTATAATGAAGGAGAAGAGGTGATGGAGTTGATTTCAATTCAAGAACTAACGAGGGAAACAGGAATTACAGTAAGGACGTTACGTTATTATGATCAAATCGATTTATTAAAGCCGAGTGGAAAAACTGATGGAGGACATCGGTTATATAGCGAGAGAGATGTTATTCGTTTGCARCAAATTTTATTTTTAAAAGAAATGGGTTTTTCATTAAAAGAGGTTGCGAATATGTTAGTAACAGGTGAGCTCAATTTAAAAGGTTCGCTTGAAAAACAACTTAGATTTGTACAGGAAGAACAAAAGAAGTTTAATCGAATGGAGCGTGTTTTACAAGCGGTTGTTTATTCGGTAGATGTGGAGGGAGAACTGGATTGGAAAGTTATGTTTGAGCTTATTCAGCTTTCGAAACAGTCTCCTCGTATACGTGAAATATTTCAAAATGAAGTCTTTTCGAAAGAAGAGCAAGATTTACTTCATAATTTGCCAAATATGAGTGAGGAAGATCCGAATGTGTTAGAGTGGGTAGATTTATTAAAGCAATTACGTAATTTTATGAAAGACGGTAAGGAAGCATCGTGTGATGAAGTACAAGAGGCAACGAAGAAATTAATGCAGAAGTGTTTAGAGATGGCTAATGGTGATGAAGCATTTTTAGATAAATTGTGGGAAGTAAGAAAATCAAAAGAAGATTCACAGAAAATGAGTATGTATCCAATTGAGGAAGAGCTTCTAGTATATATGGATGAGGCTTTTCGTATATATGATGAAAGGGAGAGAGATAAATGAGTATACTCGCAGAATATCGATGGTATTTTTTAATTGGTGCAGAGATTGTATTTTGGCTATCAGCTATCGGATTCTTTTTACTAAGGTATGGATTTCGCTTGAAAAAGGCGAGCTTTATTATGGGGATTGTGCTACTCATAAATGAAGTGTTTATTTTAACTTTAGGGGTATTGGACTATTATCAAACAGGGAAGTTCTCTAATTTTCAAATCATTACGGTAATCATTTTATTATATGCAGTTTTTTATGGGAAAAAGGATTTGAAGAAATTAGATATATATGTACAAAAATTAGTTGCGAAGTGGCGGAATGAACCGGCGCCTATTATCGAAGAACCACTTGAAGTAACAGGGATGGCGCATGCGAAGCAGGAAATAAAAAATTGGGTTTTACATCTTATTTTGTTTGTTGCGGTTCATATATTCCTTTTCTTCATGTATGGGCTTATTCCAGTAGAACAGTGGGGAAATTGGTTAGAGTCAGGAATCGTTTTAAATAAAACAGCAAGCCGTGTAAGCCAAGTATGGGCTATTATTCTTTTAGCGGATACTGCGATTTCATTTTCATATGTTATTTTTCCGAAGAAGGAGAAAGGAAATAAGAAGCTACTTTCATAGAGGAAAGTAGCTTTTTCTAGTATACCAATAGTTTGTATAGGAGAGGATGACAGTAGGAAAAAGAGCTAGTTTTATATGTCTCTTTAAAATGAAGTAAAACTTTAATTAGTGTGGGGTCGACTGCTCGTTAATGTTGGAGAAAGTTTGATGAGGAAAGAAATGTGTTCTCCTTCCTTTTTCTATGTATAACTTGTCGAAAGTTTTACCGAATATCTGTTCGTTTTTTTTAGGTTTTTTATGGGCATTCGTGGTAAAATAATAATACAGATTTTTATGAGGAGGTCGGTTTTTAGTTGGAACATCCATTTGAAATTATCTCAGAATATTCCCCGCAAGGTGATCAGCCGGGAGCGATAGAGAAGCTTGTAGAGGGAATTAATAGTGGAAAGAAAAAGCAAGTGTTGCTTGGAGCGACAGGGACGGGTAAGACATTTACGATTTCAAATGTCATTAAAGAAGTGCAGAAGCCAACACTTGTGATGGCTCATAATAAAACGTTAGCAGGGCAGTTATATAGTGAGCTGAAAGATTTCTTTCCTAACAATTCTGTGGAGTATTTTGTTAGTTATTACGATTATTATCAGCCGGAAGCGTACGTGCCACATACGGATACGTTTATTGAAAAAGATGCGCAAATTAACGATGAAATTGATAAATTACGCCACTCGGCAACGTCTTCCTTATTTGAACGAGATGATGTTATTATCGTTGCGAGTGTGTCATGCATATACGGTTTAGGTTCTCCGGAAGAATACCGCGAGTTAGTTGTTTCACTTCGAGTTGGTATGGAAAAGGACCGTAATCAATTACTTCGTGAACTTGTTGATGTACAGTATGGACGTAATGATATTGATTTCAAGCGTGGTACATTCCGTGTGCGCGGAGATGTAGTTGAGATCTTTCCGGCATCACTTGACGAACACTGTATTCGAATTGAATTTTTCGGTGATGAAATCGATCGTATTCGAGAAGTAAATGCATTAACGGGTGAAGTATTAGCAGAACGTGATCATGTAGCAATCTTCCCGGCATCTCACTTCGTTACACGTGAAGAAAAGCTGAAGGTCGCTATTGAAAATATCGAAAAAGAATTAGAAGAGCGTTTAAAAGAATTAAATGATAACGGTAAGTTGTTAGAGGCGCAGCGCATAGAACAGCGAACGCGTTATGATTTAGAAATGATGCGCGAGATGGGCTTTTGTTCAGGGATTGAAAACTATTCCCGTCATTTAACACTTCGTCCAGCAGGTTCAACGCCGTATACGCTTTTAGATTATTTTCCAGAGGATTTCTTAATCGTTATGGATGAGTCGCACGTATCGGTTCCGCAAGTAAGAGCGATGTATAACGGGGACCAAGCACGTAAGCAAGTGCTTGTTGATCATGGATTCCGTCTGCCATCAGCTTTAGATAATAGACCGCTCACGTTTGATGAGTTTGAAGAGAAAACGAATCAAGTTATTTACGTTTCGGCAACGCCAGGACCGTACGAGTTAGAGCAGTCACCGAAAGCAATAGAACAAATTATTCGTCCAACAGGGCTTTTAGATCCACCAATTGATATACGACCAATTGAAGGACAAATAGATGATTTATTAGGAGAAATCCATGACCGGATTGCGAAAAATGAACGCGTATTAATTACGACTTTAACGAAGAAAATGTCAGAGGATTTAACGGACTATTTAAAAGATGTAGGAATTAAAGTGAATTATCTTCACTCTGAAATTAAAACATTAGAGCGTATTGAAATTATCCGTGATCTTCGCCTTGGTAAGTTTGATGTACTTGTCGGTATTAACTTATTACGAGAAGGATTAGATATTCCAGAAGTATCACTTGTAGCTATTTTAGATGCTGATAAGGAAGGTTTCTTACGTTCAGAGCGTTCATTAATTCAAACAATTGGTCGTGCGGCGCGTAATGCAAACGGCCGCGTTATTATGTACGCAGATCGCATAACGAGATCAATGGGAATTGCAATTGAAGAAACACAGCGTCGTCGTAGTATACAAGAAGCTTACAATAAAAAGCATGGTATTACGCCGAAAACGATTCAAAAAGGAGTACGTGACGTTATTCGTGCGACAACAGCAGCTGAGGATACGGAAATATATGAAGCAACACCAGCTAAGAAGATGACGAAAAAAGAACGTGAAAATACAATTGCGAAGATGGAAGCAGAGATGAAAGAAGCAGCAAAGGCATTAGATTTCGAGCGTGCAGCTGAATTAAGAGATTTACTATTAGAATTAAAAGCGGAAGGGTGAAAAGAGTGAGTAAAGATTTTATTGTTGTAAAAGGTGCTAGAGCGCATAATTTAAAAAATATTGACGTAACCATTCCGAGAAATCAGCTTGTTGTTGTGACGGGATTGTCTGGTTCGGGGAAATCATCGTTAGCATTCGATACGATTTATGCAGAAGGGCAGCGTAGATATGTGGAATCTTTATCTGCGTATGCGCGCCAGTTTTTAGGGCAAATGGATAAGCCCGATGTTGATATGATTGAAGGTTTATCTCCAGCGATTTCAATTGATCAAAAAACGACGAGTCGTAATCCTCGTTCAACGGTTGGAACGGTAACGGAGATTTATGATTATTTACGTTTATTATTTGCACGAATTGGTACGCCAATTTGTCCGAATCATGGAATTGAAATTACATCACAAACAGTGGAACAGATGGTAGACCGTGTTCTTGAATATCCTGAACGTACGAAGTTGCAAGTGCTAGCGCCTATCGTGTCAGGGCGTAAAGGTGCGCATGCGAAAGTATTAGAAGATATTAAGAAGCAAGGTTATGTTCGTGTGCGCGTTGATGGAGAGATGCTGGATGTATCGGAAGAGATTACTTTAGAAAAAAATAAGAAGCATTCAATTGAAGTTGTTATTGACCGTATTGTTGTGAAAGAAGGAATTGCAAGCCGACTTGCAGATTCACTAGAAAGTGCTTTAAAGCTTGGCGGGGGCCGAGTTTTAATCGATGTAATGGGAGAGGAAGAACTTCTGTTTAGTGAACATCATGCTTGTCCACATTGTGGTTTTTCAATCGGAGAATTAGAGCCGCGTATGTTTTCGTTTAATAGTCCGTTCGGCGCGTGTCCTTCTTGTGATGGACTTGGATCGAAGTTAGAGGTAGATTTAGAACTTGTTATTCCGAACTGGGATGTATCATTAAATGAACATGCGATTGCTCCTTGGGAACCGACAAGTTCACAATATTACCCGCAATTATTAAAATCTGTGTGTAATCATTACGGCATCGATATGGATATGCCGGTGAAAGATATACCGAAGGATTTATTTGATAAAGTGCTGTACGGAAGCGGGGAAGAGAAGCTTTATTTCCGCTATGTGAATGAATTTGGTCAAGTAAAGGAAAATGAGATTTTATTTGAAGGTGTTATTCCGAATATTGAGCGTCGTTATCGTGAGACGAGTTCTGATTATATTCGTGAGCAAATGGAGAAATATATGGCAGAGCAAGCTTGTCCGAAGTGTAAAGGTGGACGCTTAAAGCCTGAGAGTTTAGCTGTTTTCGTTGGTGATAAAACGATTGCCGATGTAACGAAATATTCTGTTCAAGAAGTACAGGAGTTCTTCTCAACTGTTGAGTTAACGGAGAAACAACAAAAAATTGCTCATTTAATTTTAAGAGAAATTCAGGAACGTGTTGGGTTCTTAGTGAACGTCGGTTTAGATTATTTAACGTTAAGTCGTGCCGCAGGAACTTTATCAGGTGGTGAGGCGCAGCGTATTCGTTTAGCGACACAAATTGGTTCTCGCCTTACTGGCGTACTTTACATTCTTGATGAGCCTTCTATCGGTTTACATCAGCGTGATAATGATCGTCTTATTCGTACATTGCAGGAAATGCGTGATTTAGGAAATACGTTAATCGTTGTTGAGCATGATGAAGATACGATGATGGCTGCTGATTATTTACTTGATATCGGACCTGGTGCAGGTATTCATGGTGGTCAAGTTGTATCAGCAGGTACACCAGCTGAAGTTATGCAAGACGAGAATTCATTAACTGGGAAATATTTAAGCGGTAAAGAATTTATTCCGGTACCACTTGAAAGACGTAAAGGTGACGGACGTAAAGTGGAGATTGTCGGTGCGAAAGAAAATAACTTAAAGAATGCGAAAATGTCATTCCCTCTAGGAACATTTGTAGCAGTAACAGGCGTATCTGGCTCTGGAAAAAGTACGATAATTAATGAAGTACTATACAAATCATTAGCTCAAAAGCTATATAAAGCGAAAGCGAAGCCAGGGGCTCATAAAGAAATTAAAGGTCTTGAGCAGTTAGATAAAGTTATTGATATTGATCAATCACCAATCGGGCGTACACCACGTTCCAACCCAGCAACATATACAGGTGTATTCGATGATATTCGTGATGTATTTGCACAAACGAATGAAGCGAAAGTACGTGGGTATCAAAAAGGGCGCTTCAGCTTTAACGTAAAAGGTGGCCGTTGTGAAGCGTGTCGTGGTGATGGAATTATTAAAATCGAAATGCATTTCTTACCAGACGTGTATGTTCCGTGTGAAGTTTGTCACGGTAAACGTTACAACCGTGAAACGTTAGAAGTGAAATATAAAGATAAGAATATTTCTGAAGTGTTAGGGATGACAATTGAAGATGGGGTAGAGTTCTTTGCTAATATCCCGAAAATTAAGCGTAAACTTCAAACGCTTGTAGATGTAGGGCTTGGCTATATGAAATTAGGGCAACCAGCTACGACGTTATCAGGTGGTGAAGCGCAACGTGTGAAATTAGCTTCTGAATTGCACCGTCGTTCTACAGGGCGTACGTTATACATTTTAGATGAGCCAACGACTGGCTTACATGCACATGATATTGCACGTCTTCTAGAAGTGTTGCAGCGTCTTGTTGAGAGTGGCGAGACGGTACTTGTAATTGAGCATAATTTAGATGTTATTAAAACAGCTGATTATATCATTGACCTTGGACCAGAAGGCGGAGACAAAGGCGGACAAATCGTTGCTTCCGGAACGCCAGAACAAGTAGTGAAAGAAGAGCGCTCATATACAGGTAAGTATTTAAAAGAGATTTTAGATCGTGATAAAGCAAGAATGAAAGAGAAAATAAAAGAAGTAGAGTTATCGCAATAAGTTTATTCATGAAAACCGAGTGGGAATGACGCTCGGTTTTTATTTCACTAAGGAAAACTGGTAAGATTGTTAGTAGGTATACAAGTATAAAGAATAGAATAAATTGGTATAAGAGTTTGCATGTTGCTTGCGTTTATTAGCTATTAGCGTATGATGAAATATATATGTTAAAAGGATGTGTAAGGAAATGAGATGGATTGTATCACTTCTTGTAAATAGCGTTGTGTTAATCGCTGTATCCGGACTTTTAAAGGGGCTTGCACCAGACGCATTTTACATAGCAAATATACAAACTGCAATTATTGCGAGTATTATATTGGCGATTTTAAACGTATTTGTAAAGCCACTTTTAATTTTAATTACGCTACCAATTACTCTTGTAACTTTCGGTTTCTTCTTAATCGTTATTAATGCGATTACGTTAAAGATGACGGATTCATTATTAGGGGACGCCTTTAATATATCTGGATTTGGTGTAGCGATTGTTGCGGCGATTTGTATTTCGATTTTTAATATGATAATTGAAAAAGTAATTGTTGAACCATTACATGAAAAAAAGAGAAAATGACAAAAAGAAAAACATTTCATGATTCATATGAAATGTTTTTTTCTATTTACTAGAAACCATGTTTCTTGTTTCCAGAAAAAAATGGTACAATATCCGATAGAATGGAATTTTACATCAAATGAGACTGAACCCGCAGCGGAGTGGAGGTTTATACATATGCCGAAAGTAAGGACAAAAGATTTAATTGAACAATTTCAATTGGAGTTAGTAAGTGGTGAAGAAGGGATTCATCGTCCGATTGATACGAGTGATTTATCACGACCTGGAATTGAAATGGCAGGATTTTTTACATATTATCCAGCTGATCGTGTGCAGCTTCTTGGAAAAACGGAGCTTACGTTCTTTGATACGTTAACGACAGAGCAAAAGCAAGAGAGAATGAAAGCGCTTTGTACTGAAGAGACGCCTTGTATTATTGTAACTCGTAATCAAGATGTACCGGATGAGTTATTACAAGCATCACGTGAATCAGGCGTGCCTTTATTACGTTCAGCTCAAACGACGACGAGATTATCAAGTCGTTTAACAAACTATTTAGAAGGTAAGTTAGCGCCAACAACAGCTGTTCATGGTGTGTTAGTAGATATTTATGGCGTGGGTGTTTTAATTACAGGTCAAAGTGGTGTCGGGAAAAGTGAGACAGCGCTTGAACTTGTAAAGCGTGGTCACCGCCTTGTTGCGGATGATAGCGTAGAAATTCGTCAAGAAGATGAAGACACATTAGTAGGAAGCTCACCAGATTTAATTGAGCATTTATTAGAAATTCGTGGTCTAGGTATCATTAACGTAATGACGTTATTCGGTGCAGGGGCAGTACGAAATTATAAACGTATTACGCTTGTTATTAATCTTGAAATTTGGGATCAAAAGAAAAATTATGATCGCTTAGGTCTTGATGAAGAGAAGATGAAGATTATTGATACAGAACTTACGAAGATTACACTTCCAGTTCGTCCTGGTCGAAACTTGGCTGTTATTATTGAAGTAGCAGCGATGAACTTCAGATTAAAACGTATGGGAGTCAATGCGGCACAGCAGTTCTCTGAACGATTAATGAGTGCGATTGAGTTAGGAAATCAAGAGTAGACTCTGGAGAGGGAGGTCATATATATGCTGTTAGGTTCTGTACCACAGCTTGACCGTATAGCAGTCCAACTTGGACCGTTCCCTGTTTATTGGTATGGGGTTATTATCGGTACAGGTGTGCTATTAGGTCTTTGGCTAGCAACTCGCGAGGGAGAAAGGCTTGGTATTCATAAAGATACATTTATCGATCTTGTATTAATTGCAGTACCAATTGCGATTCTTTTTGCGAGAATGTATTATGTCATTTTTGAATGGGAATATTATTCGCAAAATCCGAGTCAAATTATTAATATTCGTCAAGGTGGTTTGGCGATTCATGGTGGTTTAATCGGGGCTGTTATTACAGGAATCCTTTTTGCGAAAAGACGCGGGCTTTCATTCTGGAAGTTAGCGGATATTGCTGCGCCGAGTATTTTACTAGGACAAGCAATCGGCCGATGGGGAAACTTTATGAACCAAGAGGCGCATGGTGATGAAGTAACGAGACAGTTTTTAGAAGGTCTTCATTTACCAGATTTCATTATTAATCAAATGTACATTGATGGTGTGTATTATCACCCAACGTTTTTATATGAATCATTATGGAATTTTGCAGGTGTTATTTTACTACTCGCGTTACGAAAAGTGAATTTACGCCGTGGTGAATTATTCTTCACATATTTAATTTGGTATTCAGTGGGACGCTTCTTCGTAGAAGGCTTGCGTACAGATAGTTTAATGTTAGGACCACTTCGTATTGCACAAGTAATGTCTATTGGAATTGTTGTTATTTCTATCATTTTCATTATTGTGAGACGAAAAATGGGGCAAGCTGATAAAAGATATTTAGAAAATTAGAGAAAAGTAGCATCTTATATAAGATGCTGCTTCTTTCATATTCAGGTAATGAAAGGATTAAGGACGATGAAAATAAATACAGTGTTATTTGATTTAGATGGAACGTTAATTAATACAAATGAACTTATTATCTCTTCTTTTTTACATACGTTAAATCACTATTATTCTAATCAGTATAAGCGTGAAGATGTATTAGGATTTATCGGTCCATCTTTGCACGACACTTTTAGTAAGATTGATGCAAGCAAGGTTGAAGAGATGATTACATGTTATCGTCAATTTAATCATGAGCATCATGATGAATTAGTGGAAGAATATGAAACTGTATATGAAACGGTTCAAGAATTGAAGAAGCAAGGTTATAAGATCGGCATCGTTACAACGAAAGCGAGACAGACGGTTGAAATGGGATTAAAGCTTTCGAAACTTGATCAGTTTTTTGATGTTGTCGTGACGATTGATGATGTGGAACATGTGAAACCACATCCAGAACCACTTCAAAAAGCATTGAAATTATTAGATGCAAAGCCAGAAGAAACATTGATGGTTGGTGATAATCATCATGATATCGTCGGTGGACAAAATGCAGGTACGAAAACAGTAGCGGTTTCATGGACATTGAAAGGTAGAGCATATTTAGAAGCGTATAAACCAGATTATGTGCTAGATAAAATGAGTGATTTACTACCGATTTTGTCCCGTATTAATGGGTAGTAAGATTCCTGCCTGTAAATGCTTGATTGATGAGAGTTAGTAATCAGTGGGGAAAAGGGTTCCTACCGGTTAAAGTGTCACTTTATATAAGTAGAGGAGAGAGTTCAGTGCGACGGACAACGCGCTATCCTGTTTCAGGAGAAAATTCATTGTGGAATGTGTATAAAACAGTTTCTTTTTGGAAGGTAATGAAAAACTTTATTATCATCCAAATCGCACGTTACACGCCATTTTTATCCGTGAAGAATTGGTTATATCGCACGTTTTTACGGATGGAAGTAGGAAAGAAAACGTCGTTTGCACTTATGGTAATGCCAGATATTATGTTTCCAGAAAAGATTACTGTGGGAGACAATTCAATTATCGGCTATAATACAACGCTTTTAGCGCATGAATATTTAATTCGTGAGTATCGACTCGGAGAAATCGTCATAGGGAATGAAGTTATGATCGGAGCGAATACGACAGTTTTACCAGGTGTGACGATTGGAGATGGTGCTATCGTTTCTGCAGGCACACTTGTCCATAAAGATGTACCAGGCGGCGCTTTCGTAGGCGGAAATCCGATGCGTATTATTTATACGAAAGAGGAAATGCCTACTAGAGAAGGTTGATGTTAAAAATGTAACATTTCTCTTCTCTTTTTATGAATAAAAAGGAAATATTTGATTATAATATACTGTTTTGTTTTTTACGGAATCGTTTATACTTATAGATAGAAGAATGTGTGAGCGAAGAAAACAAAAAACTGGAGGATATATGGGGAAAAATCAAAGAATATATAAGGAGAGCGGACAAGTTATCTCTTTTAATCAATTAGCGGAATTCTTTTATAAAAAAGGGATGAGGGCTTATAAAGGGCAAAAATTGCAAGATGCAATTAAATATTTTCGAAGAGCGTCACAAAGCGAGAAGGAGCCATTTATTTTATGCCAACTAGCAATAGCATTATCTGAATCTGGTGAATATCAAGAGTCGAATCAGATATTTCTAAAGCTTGTTAAATCCAATCCTGAACTTGAGCAATGCTATTATTTTATTTCAAATAATTATGCATATATGGGCTTGTTTCAACAGGCGAAGAAGTATGCAGAGCGATATTTAGAAGTTGCGGAAGAGAAGGAATTCGTAGAAGATACATTAGAATTGCTTGAGATTATGGAAGAAGAAGCAATGGGTGCGGAAGAGATTGAGGATGAAGATGAGCTAATTGTTATGCAAGAAGAAGCGAACCGCTACATTCGTAACGGACAATTAGAAGAGGCGATTGCTACACTAGAAGTTGTTACGAAAGAATATCCAGAATTTTGGTCGGGCCATAATAATTTAGCGATTGCACATTTTCAATCAGGTAATGTAGATCAAGCGCTTAAGTTAACAGAAATGATTTTAGAGAAAAGTCCTGGTAATATGCATGCGCTTTGTAATACGCTTATTTTTCTATATTCAATTGGAGAGCATAAGCAAGTAGAGTCATTAGCAGGGCAGTTAGTTTCGGTATATCCAATTTCATTTGAGCATCGTTTGAAACTTGGAACAACGCTTGCAACAATTGGTCATTTTGAACCTGCATATAAATGGTTCAAAGTATTAAAGCGTCAAGGATACGAGGGAGACGTTAGTTTTTATTACTGGTTTGCATACTCTGCGTATATGGTGAAGGAACAGCAAGTAGCTGAAAAAATGTGGCAACATGTTGTAGAATTGCATCCTGATAAAAAAGGAAAAGAACCGTGGAATGCACTGAATTTAGCAGATGAAGGACAAAATCTTTTATTTGAAGAGTTACGAAAATCATTTCAGAAAAGTACGACGCTAGAAGAGAAAATGCTAGCTTTATATTTAATGAATGAATTGTCAACACCAGAGAAGGTTGGGTTCTTCTTTAATGTAACGCAAGCGAAAAATGGTGTTCCAATCGTATCGCAACTTGCAAAATATTTCTTTTTACTTAATAGTCATAAAAGCATCCCAGCTGATTTACAGCAATTTGAACAGTGCGTACGAATCGCGGATGCATTATACAATTATACGAAAAAAGACGATGAATTAATCGAAGAGTGTTTAAATTTTTGGTTTTGTACGTTCATACGTTTATATACATCTGGAGCGACTTTTACAAATGTGTACGGTTGGTCAGCGGCAATTGAATATATTGTGCGCGGCGAACAAAGAAATAAGATGACACAGGCAGAGCTTGGTGATGTATATAATGTATCTGTAGCGACTGTACGAAAGTATGTGCAAGCTGTTAAGCGCACGCACACGTAGGGTAGGCAAATCATTGGGAAAAAAATGATGCTAACAGTATAATGAGGGTAACTTAATGTGTATGAATGAATGGGAGTGAATAGTGTGTCAGAAGAAAAAATTTATGATGTCATTATTATTGGTGCAGGACCAGCTGGTATGACAGCTGCGGTATATACATCTCGTGCGAATTTAAGCACACTGATGCTTGAGCGTGGTATTCCAGGTGGACAAATGGCAAATACAGAAGATGTAGAGAACTATCCAGGTTATGAGTCTATTTTAGGACCAGACTTATCAAATAAAATGTTTGAGCATGCGAAGAAATTTGGTGCTGAATATGCATACGGTGATGTGAAAGCAATCATCGATGGTAAAGAGTACAAAACAATTATTGCTGGTAAAAAAGAATATAAAGCACGTGCAATTATCGTTGCAAGCGGTGCAGAGTATAAAAAAATTGGTGTGCCAGGTGAAACAGAACTTGGCGGCCGCGGTGTATCGTATTGTGCAGTATGTGATGGTGCATTCTTTAAAGGGAAAGAACTTGTTGTTATTGGCGGCGGAGATTCTGCTGTTGAAGAGGGTGTGTTCTTAACACGCTTCGCATCAAAAGTAACAATCGTTCACCGTCGTGACACTCTTCGTGCACAGAAAATTTTACAAGATCGTGCTTTCCAAAATGAGAAAGTAGATTTCATTTGGAATCACACTATAAAAGAAATTAACGATGCAAATGGTAAAGTAGGAAGCGTAACACTTGTAGATGTAAACAGCGGAGAAGAACAAGAAGTTAAAACTGACGGCGTTTTCATATACATCGGTATGCTACCACTATCAAAACCGTTTGTTGAGTTAGGTATTACAAACGAAAATGGTTATGTTGAAACGAACGAGCGTATGGAAACGAAAGTTCCTGGTATTTTCGCAGCTGGTGATGTTCGTGAAAAAATGCTTCGTCAAATTGTAACTGCAACAGGTGATGGTAGTATTGCAGCACAAAGTGCACAGCATTATATAGAAGAGTTAGTAGAAGAATTAAAAACTGTAACAGAAAAATAAGGGGTAATATACCTTTTGAGAAGAAAGCTACCGATAGGAGCTTTCTTTTTTTTGTGGAAATGTCAAAGTTTTGTCAAAAACAATTAGGATTATAAGATTTCTTATTGATATACTGGACTTTACGGAAAAAATCACTATAAGAAATGAGGAATTTATTCAGTATGGAATGGCGTAATATATATCGTGGATTTTGTATGGGCGTTAGTGATTTAATTCCTGGTGTGAGCGGCGGAACAATCGCTGTTGTGTTAGGGATTTATGAACAATTGCTCGCAGCAATTAGCGGATTCTTTAGCCGTGAATGGAAAAAACATTTAGCGTTTTTAATCCCACTTGCAGCTGGTGTAGCGGCAGCTTTTCTAACGTTAAGTCACGTTATTAAATATTTATTAGCAAATCATTATGAACCGACTCAATTTTTCTTCCTCGGTTTAATTATTAGTATATTACCGATGTTAATGAGAGAAGCTGATGCAAAGGCAACGTTTAAAGGTAGTCATATTGCCTTATTAATAATTGCAGCAATTCTTGTTGCAATAACAGCATTCTTTAAACCAGATAAGGCAGCTGATCCGATTACGACGTTAACAATTTTAAATGCAATTGGTTTATTTTTCGCAGGATGGATGGCTAGTATGGCTATGCTTCTTCCTGGAATTAGTGGATCGTTTATTTTATTAATTATTGGTGTGTATCCAACAGCAATTAACGCTTTAACTACACTCAATTTACCGTTAATCCTGGTTATCGGTGCCGGCGTGATGGCCGGATTTGTTGTAAGTAGTAAAGGAATTAGTTATTTGTTAGATCGTTATAAAAGTATGACATTTGCGGCAATTATTGGGCTCGTTATCGGGTCGATTGTCATTGTGTTCCCTGGCATTCCGACTGGTGGCATTTCAATTGTAAGTTCAATTATTACTTTTATTTTAGGATTTGCGGTTGTTACTTATTTCGGTAAGAAATAAGTGTTTTAATCCCCTTAACGATTTTTATCGTTAAGGGGATTTTTATGTATTTTTCATGGGAAGTAAGGCATTTTGATTGCTTGTTATAGAAAAAATTTTTACAATTGCTTAGCGAAAGGGGACTGGCACCTTCGTTGTAGCAAACTGTTTTTGATAGTATAATGAAATGAGTATGCAGTGAGAAATTTTGCTGCAAGTAGCTGAGGTGAAGAAACATGCAAAGAGTGACAAACTGTGTGTTAATTAGAGATAATGAAGTACTCTTACTCCAAAAACCTCGCCGAAATTGGTGGGTTGCACCGGGCGGGAAAATGGAGCGTGGTGAGACAGTAAGAGATACCGTTGTTCGCGAGTATCGTGAAGAAACAGGTATTTATTTAAAGAATCCAGCATTAAAAGGGGTCTTCACTTTTGTCATCCAAGAAGGTGATAAAGTTGTTTCTGAATGGATGATGTTCTCCTTTTTAGCAACAGATTTTGCAGGAGAAAACAAATTAGAGAGCGAAGAAGGCATCATTGGTTGGCATACATTTGATAAAATTGATGATTTAGCAATGGCACCAGGAGATTATCACATTATTGATTATTTAATTAAAGGGAATGGTATAATCTACGGTACATTTGTATATACCCCAGATTTTGAGTTGCTTTCATATCGATTAGATCCGAGTTAAACCTGCAAGGAGAGGATACGATGACAGAGAATAATGATATAAAAATGGTAATTATTACAGGGATGTCTGGAGCTGGAAAAACGGTAGCGTTACAAAGTTTTGAAGATTTAGGATATTTTTGTGTAGATAATTTACCACCGATGTTATTGCCGAAGTTTATTGAACTTATGGCAGATTCAAAAGGTAAAATGAATAAAGTAGCACTCGGTATTGATTTACGTGGCCGAGAGTTTTTTGAATATTTATGGGGAGCACTTGATGATTTATCAGAACGTACATGGATTATTCCTCATATTTTATTTTTAGATGCGAAAGATAGCACACTTGTAACTCGTTATAAAGAAACGAGACGTTCACATCCACTTGCGCCAACTGGCTTGCCGTTAAAGGGAATTGAAGCTGAGCGTGGTCTATTAACTGATATGAAGGCGCGAGCGAATATTGTGCTTGATACATCTGATTTGAAACCGAAAGAATTACGAGAGAAAATTGTTCACTTATTCTCAACAGAAACTGAGCAAGCATTTCGTGTAAATGTTATGTCATTTGGATTTAAGTACGGAATTCCAATTGATGCTGATTTAGTATTTGATGTTCGTTTTTTACCAAATCCATATTATATTCCACATATGAAGCCATTAACAGGACTGGATGAAGAAGTTTCGTCGTATGTGTTGAAATTTAATGAAACACATAAGTTTTTAGAGAAATTGACGGATCTTATCACTTTCATGCTGCCTCATTATAAAAGAGAAGGTAAGAGTCAACTTGTAATTGCGATTGGATGTACAGGTGGGCAACATCGTTCTGTTACGCTTACAGAGTACCTTGGGAAACATTTGAAACCAGAGTATAGCGTTCATGTATCTCATCGTGATGTGGAGAAGAGAAAGGGCCATTAAGGGATGAAAAAAGAGAGAAAACCTAAAATTGTTATCATGGGAGGTGGAACTGGACTTTCTGTTTTATTAAGAGGTTTAAAACAATACCCTGTTGATATTACAGCGGTTGTAACAGTAGCCGACGATGGAGGCAGTTCAGGTAGACTACGTGATGAGCTAGCAATTCCACCTCCAGGTGATATTCGTAACGTACTTGTTGCGTTATCGGATGTAGAACCATTAGTGGAAGCTTTATTTCAGCACCGTTTTACAACTGGAGACGGACTGAAAGGGCATGCTTTAGGAAATTTACTATTGGCAGGTATGACTTCGATTACAGGAGACTTTTACCACGCGATTACGGAAACGAGTAAAGTATTAAATGTCAGAGGACGTGTATTACCAGCAGCGAATCAAAGTGCGGTACTTCATGCAGAATTAGAAGATGGAGAAATTGTAACAGGTGAATCAAAGATTCCTTATTACGGGAAGAAGATTAATCGTGTCTTTTTAACTCCAGAAGATGTAGAACCTTTATGTGAAACGTTGACGGAAATTAAACGAGCTGATTTGCTTGTTTTCGGTCCAGGAAGTCTGTACACAAGTATATTACCGAATTTAGTTGTTAACAAAATTGGAGATGCTGTTCTTGCTGCAAAAGCGAAGAAGGTATATGTATGTAATGTTATGACGCAAGCGGGCGAAACGAAGGGTTATACTGCGTTTGATCATGTGCAGGCGTTACATGATCATTTAGGTAAACCATTTATCGACACTGCGATTGTAAATAATCGTGATATTCCTCGTGAATTACGTAAGTTATATGAGGAAGAAATGTCGGAACCAGTTGCACTGGATACAGATCGTTTTGCTGAACATAATATCGAAATCATTCAAGAGCGATTAGCGAAATATGATGAGCGTGTTGTAAGACATGATACATTAAAATTAGCTTCTATTTTATATTCATTGTTATAAATGTGCGTTGCCTCGTTTGAGGTAACGCTCCTCATTCATATAGGACAAGATTTTTGTTCCCAAGTAATAGTATAAGGAGGTGTTGACTGTGTCATTTGCATCAGAAACAAAGAAAGAGTTGACCAACCTTGAAATGAAGGAATGCTGTGAGAAATCAGAATTATCGGCGTTGCTTCGAATGAACGGATCGCTTTCTTTTTCAAACCGTCGCCTATCTATCGATATTCAAACGGAAAATGCAGCAATTGCAAGAAGGATTTATACGCTCTTGAAAAAAGGATATGATGTGACGGTAGAATTACTTGTTCGTAAAAAAATGCGATTGAAGAAAAATAATGTATATATCGTGCGGCTTGTTGAGAAGTCTCGCGAAATATTAGCAGATCTTCACATTGTTCGAGATGACTTTTCGTTTATTCGAAATATATCGCAGGAATTAATCGAGAAGAAATGTTGTAAACGATCGTATTTACGCGGTGCATTTTTAGCAGGTGGTTCGGTAAATAACCCAGAAACATCATCTTATCATTTAGAGATCTTTTCGTTATATAAGGAACATAATGATTCTATATGTGAACTGATGAACGGATTTGATTTAAATAGTAAGACGTTGRAAAGAAGAAAAGGGTACATTACGTATTTGAAAGAAGCTGAGAAAATTACAGAATTTTTAAATATTATAGGTGCTCATAATGCACTTTTAAGATTTGAAGATATTCGAATTGTTCGCGATATGCGTAATTCGGTAAATCGTTTAGTTAACTGCGAAACAGCTAATTTAAATAAAACAATTGGTGCAGCGCTAAGGCAAATTGAGAATATCCGCTATATTGATGAGACCGTTGGGCTTGATATTTTGCCAGATAAATTAAGAGAAATTGCACAGTTACGAAGAGATTATCAAGATGTAACATTGAAAGAGTTAGGTGAGATGGTATCCGGGGGGAAAATTAGTAAATCGGGTATTAATCATCGTTTGCGTAAAATCGATGGAATTGCAGAGAAATTACGCGCGGGGGAAACGGTAGCAAAAAAATAAGAGGTTAAAGGGGAAATGGAGCTGTGGTTCAAAAAGTGGTTAAAGTTGCATTAAAAAACGGCTTACAAGCACGTCCGGCTGCGTTGTTTGTACAAGAGGCAAATCGCTTTCATTCTGATATTTTCATTGAGAAAGATGGAAAGACAGTTAATGCAAAGAGCATAATGGGGATTATGAGCTTAGCAATCGGAACTGGTAGCATGATTACAATCACAACAGAAGGTTCAGATGCAGAAGAGGCTTTGGAAGCATTAGCTGCATATGTACAATAAAAGGCTATCGCGAATGTGCGATAGCTTTTTTTATTCTGCTATTTGTGAGCAGCTTGGCTGGTGTGGGGTAATGAATGATCGGTGGGGTATGTAGCTAGTTCGCGCTTGTCGGAAATTGTCGGTAAGTCGACAAGTTGTGTCGAAACGCCGATAAAATTAAAAAATCGCGGATATATTTGATTGGATACTGAGTGGGTTATGCGCTGCCCTTGTACATAATAAAAAAAGCGCCCTGTTGACAGGGCGCTTCCGCTTTTAGTTATATCCAGCTCCAGTGGCTAGAATCTCCGGTCGTTTCGCCCCTTCATTCGAGGCAAAAAGCGCCTCGGAATCAGGGGCTTAGGCGCCCTGCGATTCTAAACGAGCCGCTTCCGCTTTTAGTTATATCCAGCTCCAGCGGCTAGAATGATCGGTGGCTTCGCTTCTTCCGTCGAGGTAAAAAGCACCTCTTTGTCAGAAGCTCCATCCCCCTCTCATTCTGAACGAGCCGCTTCCGCTTTTAAGTATTAACGACTTGTAAAGATCTTATCGATTAAGCCGTATTCTAGAGCTCTTTCTGCTGTCATGAAGTTGTCGCGGTCTGTGTCGCGTTGTAGAACTTCAAGTGGTTGACCTGTGCGGTCAGCAAGAATTTGGTTTAATTTTTCGCGTAAGAATAGGATGCGTTTTGCAGCGATTTCGATTTCAGTCGCTTGACCTTGTGCACCGCCAAGTGGTTGGTGAATCATTACTTCACTGTTAGGAAGAGCGAAACGTTTTCCTTTTTCACCTGCTGCAAGTAAGAATGCACCCATAGATGCAGCCATACCGATACAGATTGTTGATACTTGTGGTTTAATAAACTGCATTGTATCGTAAATTGCCATACCAGCTGTGATAGAACCACCAGGGCTGTTGATATAGATGTGAATATCTTTTTCTGGATCTTGAGATTCCAAGAATAAAAGCTGGGAAACGATTGAGTTTGCTACGTTGTCATCAATTGCGCTACCAAGCATAATGATGCGGTCCTTTAATAGTCGAGAGTAAATATCGTAAGCGCGTTCTCCACGATTTGTTTGTTCAATTACTGTAGGAATTAAATTCATCTGTTATTTCCTCCTTTGAAAGCTTTATTAGTTTATAATACAATTATGGTCAATAAAGGTCAAACGAAACCACTTTAAATCAAAAAAATATGTAGTTGTATCATGATTTATTCGCTATGTTTTTAAAATTCCCTGCTTATGTATCTTCAACATCATAACCGAATTACATAAATTTAAACGTGATTAAAGGTGTGGAAAAGGCAAAAGAACGCCTTTTTACTGAAGCGTTCTTTCGGTATTTATTCTTTTAAAAGATAGGTTACTTTATTTAAAATTGTTTCGACTTGTTTCGCGTTTTTACTATACATTTCACTTGCTGATTTCGATTTTGTTTCTAAAGAAAATAGTTCAAGGTCAGCATGGCATTTTTTTAAAGATGCCAATAGTAAAGGTTTGTTTTGAGGAGAAGGCATTTGAAGTTTGTCATTATAAATGTCGATAGTAAGTTGTCCGTATGAGTCAACTTGACCGAGAAATACATTTTCAATGACAACGCCGAGTTTTTCTAATTCAGAATGTAACCAAGCGCGGTTATGTCCACTTGCTGAAAGAGGTTCATCTAATACATTTCCATCCATAATTACAGTTTGTGATTCTTTTTCGTTTGGCACTTTTAAGCTGATATCTTTTGCTGTAAGTGGTTGACGATCTTTCTTCAATAATACATTTAATTCCCCGCTCGGTTCTAGCACAGCAAATTCTACATCAGCTATGTTGAATGCACTTTTTCCTCTGAGAAGCTCGAGTAACTCGTCGCTTGTATACTTTTCTTTCTTTAAATTATCCTCAAGTACTTTACCATCCTTTATTAAAACGGTAGACTTCCCTTCAAAAAAATCTCTAGCTGTTTTGTTCTTTAAGGAAAGAATACCTGTGAAAAAAGGTACTACAGCGAAAATGAGTATCGCAAAGACGCCGTGGAAAAATTTTGAATCGAGCCCTGTAGATACTTGGGCAGCGATGTCACCGATTGTCATTCCGGCTATGTATTCAAAAAAGGAGAGCTGAGAGATTTGTCTTTTCCCTAACCATTTCGTAATAGCGAATAAAATGATTAATATGAATACAGAGCGAAGAATAACGAGTGTCCATTCGGGCAGGTGAGACATAGTCATTTCCTCCAGTCTACTTAAAACCCTTTATATTGAGGTTCTTCACGTTCTAATAATGAAACTCTATCCTTTAAATCAGCGATGACGCTGTCCATTTCTAACATACATTCGTGAAAGACGCGTTTTGTTTCTTCGTCTTCTGAATTTAACGAAAGGGAACTTAAGCTTGCTTGAGCCCCCCTTAAACTAGCGAGGCATGTTTTTACACTAGCGATAACAGTCATGAAAACACCTCTTATCCTTTCGGTTTAAATAGCAATGCTCCGATGAATCCAAAAATGATAGCAGCAGAAATACCAGCGCTTGTTACTTTAAACATACCGGTAATAACGCCGACAATTCCATGTTTTGCAGCTTCTTCCATAGCGCCGTGAACGAGGGCGTTACCGAAACTTGTAATTGGTACAGTTGCTCCTGCACCCGCAAAATCAATTAATGGTTCATATAGATTGAATCCATCTAATATAGCCCCAACAACAACGAGTGTTGCCATTGTATGGGCAGGAGTAAGTTTACCCACATCAAACATAAGTTGACCAATTACACATATAAGTCCACCAATAACAAAAGCCCAGAAAAAAATCATTGTGTTGCACCTCCAAATTCGATCGATACAGCATGAGCGATACATGGAATTGTTTCTTCTTGTTGGAATGTAAGTGGAGATAGTAAAGCACCTGTTGCAACAACTAGCATTTTTTTGAATTCTCCCTTTTTCATTCTATTTAATAAATGTCCGTACACGACTGTTGCAGAACATCCTGGACCACTTCCGCCAGCTATGACAGGTTGACCTTCTCTATAAATGATGATTCCGCAATCTTGGAATTGTTCGCTCTTTACTTTTGTACCGTGTTTATGTAGTAGGTCGTAAGCGATTTCGCGTCCTACATGTCCAAGGTCACCTGTTACGATTAAGTCGTAATAAGAGGCGTCGATTTGTCGTTCGCGTAAATGGGCTTCAATCGTATCGACAGCAGCTGGGGCCATCGCACCGCCCATATTAAACGGATCTGTTAAACCCATGTCAACAACTCGCCCAATTGTGGCGGAAGTTACTCTTGGACCATTTCCTGTATCACTTAAAATTGCTGCACCTGCACCGGTCACTGTCCACTGTGCAGTAGGGGGCTTTTGTCCACCATATTCAGTTGGGTAACGGAATTGTTTTTCCACGGCAGCGTTATGGCTTGATGCTCCAGTTAATAAATATTTTGCGCCTTTTGCATTTACAATACTTGCGCCGAGCGCTAATCCTTCCATAGAAGTAGAGCAAGCTCCAAATAATCCAAGATAAGGTGTTCCGAGTGTACGACATGCAAAGCTCGTTGGGGTTATTTGATTAATTAAATCTCCTGCGAGTACGAATTGAATATCGTCTTTTCGAAGTTTTGCTTTCTCTGTAGCACGGCTACAAGCTTCTTCAAATAAAATTTTGTGAGCCTTTTCGTAAGAATCTTGTCCAAGCCATAAATCTTCATGGAGGGTGTCGAAGTCTTCAGGGATATTACCTTTCGCTTCAAATGGTCCACCGACTACCCCGGTTGAGATAATGACTGGTTTGTTTTCAAATACCCATGTTCGGTGTCCTTGTAACATT
Organism: Bacillus sp. P4_D3; assembly: GCF_056401855.1. NCBI lineage: Bacteria > Bacillati > Bacillota > Bacilli > Caryophanales > Bacillaceae > Bacillus > Bacillus sp. P4_D3. The sequence continues at coordinate 41,627 of NZ_JBFUIN010000008.1, read as the reverse complement.
TATAGCCCTCCCCATTGAACGAGAATCGTTTTAATAAGTGCGATGACGAAAGCAGAAAATACACCAAACAAAATAACAGAGCCAGCCAATTTAAACATGTTACCGCCAACACCTAGGACGAACCCTTCCGTTCGGTGTTCAATGCATGCTGCGATAACAGAATTACCAAAACCGGTAACTGGTACCGCTGTGCCTGCCCCAGCAAATTGTCCAAAACGATCGTATATACCGAATCCAGTTAGTAACATGGAAATGAAAATTAGAGTTGCTACTGTCGGATTCCCTGCTGAGCGCTCAGTGAAATCAAAATACGTGATGTAAAAAGTAGAAATAAGTTGCCCGATGAAGCAAATGAAACCACCAACGAAAAAAGCTTTTATACAATTTTTTAAGACAGGACGCTTCGGTTCTCGTTCTTGCGCGAATTTTTTATATTCCTGTTGTACAGGAGTTAAGTTTTTATCTTTACTAGACATGGCAATCCTTCCTTTTCTTTTAGAAAGCTTAAATATTAGATCCCATTTCTGATTGAATGAGTTTCAATTGTTCTTTAATGCCATCCTTACTTACTTTCTTGTTCTTAATTTTGTTTTCAAGTTCTTCTAGGAGCATAAAAATCTTTTTGTCTGTACTTACACGAATATCGAAAGTAGGATTTTCATCACTTAATTTCTTTTTTAATTTACTTCGTAAAGGCTTTAAACCAAATCTTTCATGATGTTCAGGTTTGACGGCTATGTAAAGATCTAAATTGGTATTAACTGCGGTAGCTTTTATAATGCCATCTATAGCTAGGGCTTTTTTCTTAGCGTCTTGCGATATAGATTGATTAAAGGATTCTGTACTCATTTTTGTTAACTTTGGGCCCTTTTTTTCATCTGTTCGCTTAGCTTCTTCTTTCTTTACTTTTTTATCTAACGGGCTATTATCGCATCCGGTAAGTGAACCGAATAGAAGAACAAATAACGCGGTTATGAGGCCGAGTTTTCGCATTATAATCATTCCATTTCTATTGCAGTATGTAATTTGAGAGAAAAAGGATGATTGCATATCATCCTTTTTCTCAAATTGTGTACCATTAGATGAAATGGCACTTTTGGTTATTGCTGTGTGTATTGTGGTTCTTCTTGCTGGACTTCTTCAACACGTGGATTTAAAGAATCAATAATTGTTTGTGTTTGCTGCGCAGCCGTTTGGAAAAGTTGCTTTGCTTGTTGGTTATCCGTATCAAGAGCGAATCCCTCTAAGCTAGCTTGTGCACTTTTTAATCCAGAAACAGTTTGCTTTAGTTTTGTAATTACAGTCATTGAATGAAGCCCCCTTTGGAATATCAATTCAAAGATTATAATTTGTGAATTGGGGTGAATTTATGATTGGAAAATTTAGGGGGAGGACATGTTTTATAGGCTCCTAGCTAAGGTATATAAAGGATTAAGGGGATATTTTTATTGATTTAGATGGATTTTATTGCTATTATTATGAGAAGAAAATAAGCAGGTCTTTACTTGTTATATTTCACTTCTATTAGAGGTTTTTCGCAAGCAATTAAATGTGGAAAAGCGGAATAGAAGAAGGCTTAAAACCTTGATAATAAACGGTTTATAAAATTTTATCATGCGCCCATAGCTCAGTCGGATAGAGCGGTGGTTTCCGGTACCACGTCTGTCGGGGGTTCGAATCCCTCTGGGCGCGTCAAAAAGTCCTAACTTACGTTTTGTAGGTTAGGACTTTTTTATTTCTCTCTTGTTATATCTGGTTATAAGAATTACTATTAGTATGTGGTAATAATTTTTACGCGTTATTATTTTCTTTCAATATTATTCATTTTTCGGTTGTAAGATGTAAATCTCATTAATACATATAAATTAATAATATTTTGGAATGGGTGTCTGCGATAGGATTCTCCTTTTACCAAACTTATTGTACAATAGAAACAAGGGGGAGATTAGTTTGAAGGCAAGTCTTTTACAAGAACAAAGCTTACGTTTGGCAATGACACAAGAGTTAAGGCAAGCGATTACAATGCTCCAGTATAATGTACAAGAATTATCGGAGTTTTTATATGAGCAATCGTTAGAGAATCCCCTTATTGAGTTAGGTGGTTTCGAGAGGGAGAAGAAAAAGAGCTCTAACACAAGTAAAAGTACCGGCAAACAAGTCGAGAATCAAATGGAAATCTACAGTGTGGATTCTACAACGATTCAGCAACATTTATTAAATCAACTACAGTATTATAAAATAGATGAAGAAGAGCGAAAAGCAGCTTCTTTCATTATTATGAACATGGATGGAAATGGCTATTTACAAGAAACAAATGAAGAGTTATCAGAGCTTCTTTCTGCGCCAATTGATGTAGTGGACCGTTCTGTGGAGCTTGTTCAATCGTTAGAGCCAGCAGGGGTAGGTGCGCGTAATATTCAGGAATGTCTATCAATCCAATTGAAGCGCTTACAAAGAAGAAATGGTTTAGCGGAAGAAATTATAGATGATTATTTTAATTATTTCGTTAAGAAAGATTGGCGAAAGCTCGTTCAAGTGTTGAAGTGTACTAACGAGGAATTACAGGATGCGGTGAACTGTATTACATCATTACAGCCGAAACCAGGTCTTGCATTTTCTTCTGATAAACCACTTTATATTGTGCCTGATATGGCGGTAAAAAAAGATGGCGATCGTCTCGTTTTACAAATGAACGAACGGAATATGCCGAGAATTGAGATTCACTCTGAGTATAGTGCGTTACTAAATAATAGTGAGAGTGAAGTTGCTTCATATGTATCTGAAAAGTATCAACATGTGCAATGGATTATGCGCAGTTTGAAACAGAGAAAACAAACACTCTTACAAGTGATGAATATTATTATGGAAAAACAGCATGATTTCTTCTGGAAAGGTCCAGAGTATTTAAAACCACTTGCTTTAAAAGAGGTGGCGGAAGAGTTAGGTGTGCATGAGTCTACAATTAGTCGTGCAACGCGTAATAAATATGTGCAAACGCCGCATGGTTTATTTGAGATGAAATCGTTCTTTAGTAATTCTATTTCTACGACGGAAGATGAGGCGGTTTCTACAAAGCGTGTGAAACAATTCATTCAAACGCTTGTTGGAGCAGAAAATAAGAAAAAGCCACTTTCGGATCAAAAGATTTCAAAATTATTAGAAGAAGAGCATGAGATCGTTATTTCTCGCAGAACGGTTGCGAAATATAGAGAACAAATGCATATTCCTGCTTCGTCTCTAAGAAAAACAATTGGATAGGTGAAGAAGATGAAAGTTGTACTATATACAAAAAAAGATTGTGGTCTTTGTGAAAAGGCGAAACAAGTTTTAAAGGAAGTACAATATGAATATTCTTTTCAAATTGAGGAAATAGATATATATGAAGATAATGACCTTTTAGAGAAATACCATCTAATGATTCCTGTTGTAGAAATAGGCGGAATGCAGGTAGAATATGGTAACATTCACAAAGGTGTCATAATAAACTATATAAACAATGCAGTTAAGAGTTGAATAAGTTTCTGTCTCCTGTTACAATAATACACGTAGCAGGGATTATTTTTTTTACCTAAGTGGGACGCAAAATGTCACTACGGGACATAAAGTGACCACAAAGGAAAATGAACCGATGTAGTGAGGAGAAAAGATATGCGCTCATGGATTCAGAACACAAAAAAATTATTACCTGATCTGCTACCTGTTATGCAAACGAGAATGCAAGTGCTTCAGTACATTAGGCTTATGCAGCCGATTGGAAGAAGAAACTTATCTGCAAGTCTCGGTATGACAGAACGAGTATTGCGAAGTGAAGTTCAAGTTTTGAAAGAACAAAACTTAGTTCACGTCGCTTCTTCTGGAATGACTTTGACAGAAGAAGGAACAGCTTTAGTTCTTGCTTTGGAAGACTTTATGAAAGAAATTTCCGGGTTAAAGGTTTTAGAAAAACAACTTAAGGAAACATTAGACTTGGATGAAGTTTTCGTTGTCCCTGGTGATAGTGATGAATCACCTTGGGTCAAACTGGAGATGGGCCGTGCTTGTGTGACTTGTATAAAAGACCGTCTGACAGTGAATAATATCGTTGCTGTGGCTGGAGGAAGTACGCTAGCTGCTGCTGCGGACATGATGCAACTTGATTGCAAGGATTTACATATGCTATTTGTCCCAGCACGTGGTGGAATTGGAGAAGGTGTTGAGTTAGAAGCCAATACCATTTGCGCCAAAATGGCACAAAATACGATGAGTAATTATCGCTTATTGTATGTTCCAGATCACGTTAGTAGCGAAGCATATGCATCTATTGTAACAGAGCCCTCCGTGAAAGAAGTTCTTGAGTTGATTCGATCTTCCAATATCGTCATTCATGGAATCGGTGATGCGTTAACAATGGCACGTCGCAGAAATACTTCAGAAGCAGATTGGTTAAAGATTCAGGCAAGCGAAGCAGTTGGTGAAGCTTTCGGTTACTACTTTAATGAACAAGGAAATGTTGTTCATAAAGTAAGAACAGTTGGTATGCAACTTGAAGATTTACAACATGTATCTCACGTTGTCGCAGTCGCTGGAGGTTCTTCAAAAGCAAAAGCAATACAGGCTGTAATAAAGCAAGGGCACACTTCAATTCTAATTACAGATGAAGGTGCAGCAAAACAATTAACAAAGGGTAATACCCTTTAATATAATCCCCCAAGGAGGAAATTTAAATGACTAAAATTGGTATTAATGGATTTGGACGTATCGGACGTAACGTATTCCGCGCAGCTCTTAACAACTCTGAGGTAGAAGTAGTAGCAATCAACGACTTAACAGATGCTAAAACATTAGCTCACCTTTTAAAATATGATACAGTTCACGGAACTTTAAATGCAGAAGTATCTGCTAACGAAAACAGCATCATTGTTAACGGTAAAGAAATTAAAGTTATCGCTGAGCGTGACCCAGCTCAATTACCATGGAACGACTACGGAGTAGAAGTAGTAGTAGAATCTACTGGCCGTTTCACTAAAAAATCAGACGCTGAGAAACACTTAGGTGGATCAGTTAAGAAAGTTATCATCTCAGCTCCAGCTTCTGACGAAGATATCACTGTAGTTATGGGTGTTAACCACGAAGAATACGATGCAGCTAACCACAACGTAGTATCTAATGCTTCTTGTACTACAAACTGTCTAGCTCCATTCGCTAAAGTATTAAACGAAAAATTCGGCGTAAAACGCGGAATGATGACAACAATTCACTCTTACACTAACGACCAACAAATCTTAGACTTACCACACAAAGATTTACGTCGTGCTCGTGCAGCAGCTGAAAACATGATCCCAACATCTACTGGTGCTGCTAAAGCTGTAGCATTAGTATTACCAGAACTTAAAGGTAAATTAAACGGTGGCGCTGTACGTGTTCCAACTGCTAACGTTTCTCTAGTTGACTTAGTTGTTGAACTTGACAAAGAAGTAACAGTTGAAGAAGTAAATGCAGCATTCAAAGCAGCTTCTGAAGGCGAATTAAAAGGTATCCTTGGATACAGCGAAGAGCCATTAGTATCTATCGACTATAACGGTTGCACAGATTCTTCTACAATCGATGCATTATCTACAATGGTAATGGAAGGTAACATGGTTAAAGTACTTTCTTGGTACGATAACGAAACTGGTTACTCTAACCGCGTAGTAGACCTAGCTGCATACATGACTTCTAAAGGTCTTTAATTCTTAAGTATATAAGCAATCAATGACAAAACGAGGGAGAGGGTTTGTTCCCTCTCTCTCTTCTTTCGTTTTAGAAGCAAATGTGATAAGCTTTTGAATGGGTTTTGTCAATCCTAACTAGTAGTCGGAGGGAAATCCAATGAACAAAAAATCAATTCGTGACGTAGATTTAAAAGGTAAGCGTGTATTTTGCCGCGTTGATTTCAACGTACCTATGAAAGAAGGCAAAATTACAGATGAAACTCGTATCCGTGCAGCTCTTCCTACAATTCAATATTTAGTAGAGCAAGGTGCGAAAGTAATTTTAGCAAGTCATTTAGGACGTCCAAAAGGTCAAGCAGTAGAAGAATTACGTCTTACTCCAGTAGCAGCACGTTTAGGCGAGCTTCTTGGTAAAGATGTTAAAAAAGCGGACGAAGCATTCGGACCAGTTGCACAAGAAATGGTTGCAGCAATGAACGAAGGCGACGTAGTAGTTCTTGAAAACGTACGTTTCTATGCGGGCGAAGAAAAGAACGATGCAGAACTTGCGAAAGAATTTGCAGCTCTTGCTGATATTTTCGTAAACGATGCATTCGGTGCAGCTCACCGTGCTCACGCTTCTACAGCAGGAATCGCAGACTACCTACCAGCAGTATCTGGATTATTAATGGAAAAAGAGTTAGATGTATTAGGTAAAGCACTTTCTAACCCAGAACGTCCATTCACAGCTATCATTGGTGGTGCGAAAGTAAAAGATAAAATCGGTGTAATTCGTCATCTATTAGACAAAGTAGATAACTTAATCATCGGTGGCGGACTTGCTTATACATTCGTTAAAGCTTTAGGTCATGAAATTGGTCTATCTCTATGTGAAAACGACAAAATTGAACTAGCTAAAGAATTTATGCAACTTGCAAAAGAAAAAGGCGTAAACTTCTACATGCCAGTTGATGTTGTAATCACTGAGGAATTCTCTGAAACTGCAACAACTCAAATTGTTGGTATCGACTCTATTCCTTCTACTTGGGAAGGCGTGGACATCGGTCCTAAAACACGTGAAATTTATGCAGATGTAATTAAAAATTCTAAGCTTGTTGTATGGAATGGACCAATGGGTGTATTCGAAATGACTCCATTCGCAGAAGGTACAAAAGCAGTAGGACAAGCATTAGCAGATGCAGAAGGTACATACTCTGTTATCGGCGGTGGTGACTCTGCAGCAGCTGTTGAAAAATTCGGTATGGCTGATAAAATGAGCCACATTTCTACTGGCGGCGGTGCGTCATTAGAATTCATGGAAGGTAAAGAACTTCCAGGTGTAGTTTGTCTTAACGACAAATAAGTAGCAGCCAAAGAAAAAGGACGGTGCAAAGCATGCGTAAACCAATTATCGCAGGTAACTGGAAAATGAATAAAACTCTAGCTGAAGCAGTTAGCTTCGTAGAGGAAGTTAAAGGTCAAATCCCAGCAGCTTCAGCTGTTGATGCAGTAGTTTGTTCGCCAGCTCTATTCTTAGAGCGCTTAGTAGCAAAGGCTGAAGGAACTGACTTACAAGTAGGTGCACAAAACATGCACTTCGAAAAAAATGGTGCATTCACTGGCGAAATTAGCCCAGTAGCACTTAGCGACTTAAAAGTAGGCTACGTAGTACTTGGCCACTCTGAGCGTCGTGAAATGTTTGCTGAAACAGACGAGTCAGTAAACAAAAAGACTCTTGCAGCATTTGAACATGGTTTAACACCAATCGTTTGTTGTGGTGAGACTTTAGAAGAGCGCGAAAGCGGAAAAACATTTGATCTAGTAGCAGGTCAAGTGACAAAAGCACTTGCAGGTTTAACAGAAGAGCAAGTTAAAGTAACTGTTATCGCTTATGAGCCAATCTGGGCTATCGGTACAGGTAAATCTTCTTCTTCTGCAGATGCAAATGAAGTATGTGCGCACATCCGTAAAGTTGTTGCAGAAGCTGTTTCTCCAGAAGCTGCAGAAGCTGTTCGTATTCAATACGGCGGTAGCGTAAAACCAGAAAACATTAAAGAGTATATGGCACAATCTGACATCGACGGCGCTTTAGTTGGCGGTGCTAGCTTAGAGCCTGCTTCGTTCTTAGGTCTTCTGGGGGCGGTAAAATGAGAAAGCCAACAGCTTTAATCATTCTTGATGGTTTCGGACTACGTGAAGAAACTTACGGGAATGCTGTAGCACAAGCTAAGAAACCTAATTTTGATGGTTACTGGAACAAATTCCCTCACACAACGCTTACAGCTTGTGGTGAGGAAGTAGGTCTTCCAGCAGGTCAAATGGGTAACTCTGAGGTTGGTCACTTAAATATCGGTGCAGGCCGCATCGTATATCAAAGCTTAACACGCGTAAACGTTGCAATTCGTGAGGGTGAGTTCGATCAGAACGAAACTTTCCAAAATGCAATTAAAAGCGTGAAAGAAAAAGGTACTGCTCTTCATTTATTCGGTTTACTTTCTGATGGTGGTGTGCATAGTCACATGAACCATATGTTTGCTCTTCTTCGCTTAGCAGCAAAAGAAGGCGTGGAGAAAGTATATATCCATGCATTCTTAGATGGCCGCGATGTTGGACCACAAACAGCAAAAGGTTATATCGATGCAACAAATGAAGTAATTAAAGAAACAGGAGTAGGACAATTCGCGACTATCTCTGGTCGTTATTACTCCATGGACCGTGACAAGCGTTGGGATCGCGTAGAAAAATGTTACCGTGCTATGGTGAATGGTGAAGGCCCTACTTATAAATCAGCAGAAGAGTGTGTAGAAGACTCTTATGCAAATGGTATTCATGATGAATTCGTATTGCCGTCTGTAATTGTTAACGAAGATGACACGCCAGTTGCAACAATCAATAATGATGATGCAGTTATCTTCTATAACTTCCGTCCAGACCGTGCAATTCAAATTGCTCGTGTATTTACAAACGAAGACTTCCGTGAGTTCGATCGTGGTGAAAAAGTACCTCACATTCCTGAATTCGTTTGTATGACACATTTCAGTGAAACTGTAGATGGTTACGTGGCATTCAAGCCAATGAACCTTGATAACACATTAGGTGAAGTTGTTGCGCAAGCGGGATTAAAGCAACTTCGCATCGCGGAAACTGAAAAGTATCCGCACGTTACATTCTTCTTTAGCGGTGGTCGTGAGGCTGAATTCCCAGGAGAAGAGCGTATTTTAATTAACTCACCGAAGGTTGCAACGTATGACTTGAAACCTGAAATGAGCATTTATGAAGTAACGGACGCTTTAGTAAATGACATCGAAAATGATAAACATGATGTTATCATTCTTAACTTTGCAAACTGTGATATGGTTGGCCATTCTGGGATGATGGAACCAACAATTAAAGCAGTAGAAGCAACTGACGAATGTTTAGGAAAAGTTGTAGAAGCGATTCTTGCAAAAGATGGTGTAGCACTTATTACTGCTGACCATGGTAATGCCGATCAGGAGTTAACTGCTGAGGGTGGACCAATGACAGCTCATACAACTAACCCGGTTCCTTTCATCGTTACAAAAAATGATGTAGAGCTTCGTGAAGGTGGTATTTTAGGAGATATCGCCCCAACAATGCTTACACTTTTAAATGTGGAACAACCGAAAGAAATGACAGGTAAAACAATTATTAAATAATTTGCTTATATAAAAAGGAGAGAATTTATTATGTCAACAATTATTGATGTTTATGCTCGCGAAGTCCTTGACTCTCGTGGTAACCCAACTGTAGAAGTAGAAGTTTACACAGAAAGCGGCGCATTCGGACGCGCTATCGTACCAAGTGGTGCATCTACTGGTGAGCACGAAGCAGTAGAATTACGTGACGGTGACAAATCTCGTTACCTTGGTAAAGGTGTTATGAACGCAGTAAACAACGTTAACGAAGCAATCGCTCCAGAAATCGTTGGTTTCGACGTAACTGACCAAGCTGGTATCGACCGTGCTATGATCGAATTAGATGGCACTCCAAACAAAGGTAAACTAGGCGCTAACGCTATCCTTGGTGTATCTATGGCAGTAGCTCACGCAGCAGCTGACTTCGTAGGTCTTCCATTATACCGTTACCTTGGTGGATTCAATGCAAAACAATTACCAACTCCAATGATGAACATCATCAACGGTGGTTCTCACGCTGATAACAACGTTGATTTCCAAGAGTTCATGATCTTACCAGTTGGTGCTCCAACATTCAAAGAATCAATCCGTATGGGTGCTGAAGTATTCCATGCACTTAAAGCTGTATTACATGACAAAGGTCTTAACACTGCAGTAGGTGACGAAGGTGGATTCGCTCCAAACCTTGGTTCTAATCGTGAAGCATTAGAAGTAATCATCGAAGCTATCGAAAAAGCTGGTTACAAAGCTGGAGAGAACGTATTCTTAGGAATGGACGTTGCTTCTTCTGAGTTCTACAACAAAGAAACTGGTAAATATGACCTTGCAGGCGAAGGCCGTACTGGCTTAACTTCTGCAGAAATGGTTGATTTCTACGAAGAGCTTTGCAAAGACTTCCCAATCATCTCTATTGAAGATGGTCTAGACGAAAACGACTGGGATGGTCACAAATTATTAACTGAGCGTATCGGTGATAAAGTACAATTAGTTGGTGACGATTTATTCGTAACTAACACTCAAAAACTTGCTGAAGGTATCGAAAAAGGTATCTCTAACTCAATCTTAATTAAAGTTAACCAAATCGGTACTTTAACTGAGACTTTCGAAGCAATCGAAATGGCTAAACGTGCTGGTTACACAGCAGTTGTATCTCACCGTTCTGGTGAAACTGAAGATGCTACAATCGCTGACATCGCAGTTGCAACTAACGCTGGCCAAATCAAAACTGGTTCTATGAGCCGTACTGACCGTATTGCTAAGTACAACCAATTATTACGTATCGAAGACGAGCTAGGCGAAATCGCTGTTTACGCTGGTTTACAATCTTTCTACAATATCAAACGATAATTGTAGGAAATAACGACAGACCGTGAGAAATCACGGTCTGTTTTTTTATGCTAAAATTGTTCGTCCGTCATAAGTGACATGAAATATTTAAAGAAGAGATTATAATCAAAATCGATAGCAATTTGCTGCATTAAGTTTTTACATAAAATAAATAAAACAGCTAGGGAAGTGAGTCGTCCTAAACTTACAATGACTAGTTCGTCTTTATACTGCTCGATAAGAGGGATAACTTCAAAGAAATTCTCCATTTCTCCGTTTTGTAACTTTTCATTTGGGATGATTGGCCCTAACCCTTCTTTACCGTGAATATTGGTAAAAAAAGCGGGAGGACCTCCATTGAGAGGACGGTCTGAACCACCAAATATTTTCATATCTTTATTTCTTGATTTTTGTTTAAGGAAATGAGCATTTTGTACGGCTATTTCTTTTGGAACATTGCCGTAATCGGTGACAATCCCAACAATTTCAATTTCATCGATAAAGAATGCGAGGAGGAGGGCTATCGTATCGTCGATTCCAGGATCAAAAAAAATAAGAACTTTTTTAGACATATGTTCACCACCTATCTATATATATGTGTGCTAGAGAGAAGGCAGAAGAAAAATGGAGTGAAAGATTTTATTTTATTGAAATAATACCCATCAAAATTCAGAATATATAAACTTTGTATATTAGGTCAAGGTTTTTGACATAAATTATATGCAGAAACGCAGTCATATCAAGGGTGTAAGCGTATAATATAGTGGATTTTCGTTGTTGATTTGATAAATTGCAGGTTTTTACAATTTATACTATGATAAGGATATTAACAGAAGATCGTATAAACATGAGGGATGATGAACATGAAACTTACAAAGATTCTTGTCCAAATTTCTGCTCTTTATGTATTTTATATGGTTGGAAATTGGGTGCAAGAAATGTTGAATATTCCGATTCCAGGAAGTTTGATTGGGATGTTCCTCCTGCTTGTTTTTCTTAGCCTAAAAGTACTTCCAGTGAAATGGTTTGATTTAGGAGCAGAAACACTCGTTGCTATTATGCCGTTTTTATTAATTCCGCCAACGCTTGGCTTAATGAATTACGGTGCTTTTTTTATGAGTAAAGGAATTTCTCTTTTCATTACAGTTGTAGCGAGTACGTTTTTAATTATTATTGTCGCAGGGCATACAGGACAATATCTTGCGAATAGAAAGGAAAAAGAGACACAATGAGCCAAATATTAATCGGAATCGGTTGGGTTCTTTTTACGGTGCTATTATATCAATTATCTAAAAAAATCTACAAATTATTTCCAACACCATTTACCATTCCAATGCTTGTTGCAACGGGATTAATGGCTTTCTTATTTATAATGCTTGATATACCATATCAAAATTATATGGAAAGTGGTGGTGGCTGGATTGCGAAGTTACTCGGACCAGGTGTTGTAGCATTTGCAATCCCGCTCTATAAACAACGTCATGTTCTGCAAAAATATGTTGTACCAATTGCTGGTGGGGTATTAGTAGGTACAACAGTTGCTATTGCAAGTGATTTGGCTATCGCCACACTTATGGGAACAGATAAAAGCTTAATTTTATCTTCTTTACCAAAATCAGTGACAATGCCAGTTGCGATGAGTGTATCTGAACAAGTTGGTGGTGTCCCGTCCTTAACAGCGGCCTTCGTCGTTATCGCAGGGATTACTGGAACGATTTCAGGACCAATTTTATTAAAATGGAGCCGCGTTACAAACTCAGTTGGTAAAGGGATTGGCTTTGGATGTGCATCTCATATTATGGGTGTTATGAGAGCGATGAAAAATAATGAGCATGAAGGTGTTATTGGATCGGTAACAATGACATTAACAGCAATTTTGACATGTTTGCTTGGACCGTTATTCGCAATGGTGTTTATGTAATAGAAGAAAAGCGAGAGCGATTCTATAGCTCTCGCTTTTCTATAGGATTTATGCTACATTTAAAATAACTGAATCTTTGTAGGAGGTACGCCAAGTGCATACGTTATTATCTGTTTTACTTATTATTGTATCGATTTTAATGATTGTTATGGTACTTATGCAGTCTAGTAATAGCTCAGGCCTTTCAGGTGCAATTTCAGGCGGTGCAGAGCAATTATTTGGTAAGCAAAAAGCACGTGGAATTGAAGCGGTATTAAACCGTGTTACAGTTGTTTTAGCTGTGTTGTTCTTTGTACTAACAATTGCTGTTACGTACTTAAACTTATAAAATTAAAAGAAGAAGCGTTAGCGGATTATGCTAATGGTTCTTCTTTTTTTGATTTGTTATTCAAAAAAAGTTTCTAATTAGATTATAGAATTATAAATATGGTACACTAAGATATAGAAAGAATACGACTAGATTACAGAAGAGAAAGAGGAGAAGTACATGATGAAATTAGCATCTCCGAAACCATTTACATTTGAAGGTGGAGACCGCGCTGTTTTATTATTACATGGATTCACAGGGAACTCAGCTGACGTACGCATGCTAGGGCGTTTCTTAGAGAAGAAAGGCTATACTTGTCATGCGCCAATTTATAAAGGACACGGCGTACCACCACAAGAGCTTGTTCATACAGGCCCTGAAGACTGGTGGAAAGATGTAATGAATGCCTACCAGCATTTAAAAGATCAAGGTTACGAGAAAATAGCTGCGGTTGGATTATCATTAGGCGGAGTATTCTCATTAAAACTTGCTTATACATTACCGATTTTAGGTGTTGTACCAATGTGTGCACCGATGTACATTAAAAGTGAAGAAATTATGTACCAAGGTATATTGGCATATGCCCGCGAATATAAAAAGCGTGAGCAAAAATCACCAGAACGAATTGAGCAGGAAATGTTTGAATTTAAACAGACACCAATGAATACATTAAAAGCATTACAGGAGTTGATTCGTGACGTACGCAATAATGTTGATATGATTTATGCTCCAACATTCGTTGTACAAGCACGTCATGATGAGATGATTAATACAGATAGTGCTAACATTATTTATAACGGTGTAGAATCTACGTTAAAAGACATTAAATGGTATGAAGACTCTACGCATGTCATTACACTTGATAAAGAACGTGATGTGCTACATGAGGATGTATATAACTTCTTGGAGCAACTAGATTGGTAAGATCTAGTTGCCTCTTTTTTTCATAAGGGAATTTATTATCCCAATTGGTGTGGGCTAATAATCAGTGGGAAGGGACAAAACCCCACTGATTAAAGTTACACTTTATGAAAGCTGTAAAAAATCATTGGGAGATGATTAAAGTTTCACTTTATACATCCCCCATCTTTCGGATACACTAAATAATATAAGGGTTTAAAGGAGGTATTTCTGCTTGGAAGAAATCATGCAAGAACATATTGATAAGTTGTTATTATTTATGAGGGAAGAAGCGTATAAACCGTTAACGATACAAGAATTAGAAGCTGCATTTGGAATCGAAGGCTCTGAGGGCTTTAAAGATTTCGTAAAGGCACTTGTAATGATGGAAGAGAAGGGGCTTKTTATCCGCACACGTAGTAACCGCTACGGTCTTCCAGAAAAAATGAATTTAGTACGCGGTAAATTAATTGGGCACGCACGTGGTTTTGCGTTCGTCGTTCCAGAAGAGAAGAARACAGGAGATGATGATCTTTTCATCCCGCCTACAGAATTAAATGGCGCACTTCATGGTGATACAGTATTAGCACGTGTTAGCGCGCAATCAAGTGGATCACGCCAAGAAGGCGCGATTGTTCGTATTTTAGAGCGTGGAACGAAGGAACTAGTTGGTACATATACAGAGTCAAAGAACTTTGGATTTGTTATACCTGATAATAAACGCTGGACAAGTGACATTTTCATCTTGAAAAGTGCATCTATGGGCGCTGTAGAAGGCCATAAAGTAGTTGTGAAAATTACAGGCTACCCAGAGAACCGTTTAAGCGCAGAAGGTGAAGTTATTCAAATTCTAGGTCATAAAAATGACCCAGGAGTAGATATTTTATCTGTTATTCATAAACATCATTTACCTTTAGCATTTCCTGAAGAGGTGATGGAACATGCAAACAGTGTACCAGAAACGATTTCAGAAGAAGATATAAAAGATCGCCGTGATTTACGTGATCAAATGATTGTTACAATTGATGGTGCGGATGCGAAAGACTTAGATGACGCTGTTACAGTAACGAAGCTTGAGAACGGTAACCATAAGCTTGGCGTTCATATTGCGGATGTAAGTCATTACGTTCAAGAAGGTTCTCCAATTGATGTTGAAGCAGCGGAGAGAGCAACGAGTGTATATCTTGTAGACCGTGTAATTCCGATGATTCCGCATCGTTTATCAAACGGTATTTGTTCATTAAATCCGAAAGTAGACCGTCTGACACTATCTTGTGAAATGGAAATCAACAATCTAGGTGATGTTGTAAAGCATGAGATTTTCCAAAGTGTAATTAAAACGACAGAGCGTATGACGTATGCTGACGTAAGAAGCATTTTAGAAGATGAAGACGAAGCGCTAATTGAACGTTACGAGCCGCTAGTACCAATGTTTAAAGAAATGGGGCAGTTAGCACAAATTTTACGTGAAAAACGTATGCGCCGCGGTGCGATTGACTTTGACTTTAAAGAAGCGAAAGTACTAGTAGATGAAGAAGGAAAACCGACTGATGTTGTAATGCGTGATCGTTCTGTATCAGAGAAGTTAATTGAAGAGTTTATGCTTGTTGCGAACGAAACAGTAGCAGAGCACTTCCATTGGATGAACGTACCGTTTATGTACCGTGTCCATGAAGATCCGAAAGAAGATAAGCTTGAGCGTTTCTTCGAGTTTGTAACAAACTTCGGATATGCAGTAAAAGGACGTGCGAACGAAATACATCCTCGTGCGCTGCAACAAATTCTTGAAATGGTTCAAGGTCAGCCAGAAGAAGTAGTCATTTCAACAGTTATGCTTCGTTCTATGAAGCAAGCACGTTACGATTCGGACAGCTTAGGACATTTCGGTTTATCAACTGAGTTCTACACGCATTTCACATCGCCAATTCGTCGTTACCCAGATACGATTGTTCATAGATTGATTCGTGAATACATCATTAATGGTAAAGTAGACAACGAAACGCAAGCGAAATGGCGTGAAAACTTACCTGAGATTGCAGAGCACTCTTCTAATATGGAACGCCGCGCTGTTGAAGCAGAACGTGAAACAGACGAAATGAAAAAAGCAGAGTATATGGTTGATAAGATCGGTGAAGAGTATGACGGTATGATTAGCTCTGTAACAAACTTCGGTTTATTCGTAGAGCTTCCAAATACAATTGAAGGTCTTGTACACGTTAGCTATTTAACAGATGATTACTACCGTTATGACGAAAAACATTTTGCGATGATTGGAGAACGTACAGGTAACGTATTCCGCATCGGTGACGAAATTACAATTCGTGTTATTAACGTAAATAAAGACGAGCGAGCAATCGACTTTGAAATCGTTGGCATGAAAGGCACACCTCGTCGCAAGTTCAAAGATCGTCCAGTTGTGATTGAACAGCCAAGAACAGGCAGAAAGAAACGCGGTGGACGTAGCGAGCGTAGTAATGAGCGCGGTGGCGAACGCGGCACAGGAAGAAAGTTTGATCGTGGTGGCCAAGGAAAAGGAAAAGCATCAGCATCCACATCCGCTAGTCAGCCAGGGAAAAAAGATAGTAATGGCAATAGTAATGGCAAGAAGAAAAAAGGATTCTTTGAAAATGTACCAGGATTCAAGAAGAAAAAGAAAAAGCGCAAGTAAGAAAAGAGTGGCTTCGCCTCACATTCTGAGCGAGCCACTTTCGCTTTTTGTTTACATTTGTTACAATGGTAAAAATAGAGGAGGGACGTTATATGCCAAAAGGTACAGGTAAGGTTATTGCGCAAAATAAAAAGGCATTTCATGATTATTTCATCGAAGAAACATACGAAGTAGGGCTTGTCCTTCAAGGAACGGAAATTAAGTCGATTCGCGCTGGACGCGTGAACTTGAAAGATGCGTTTGCACGTATACATAACGGTGAAGTATGGGTTCATAATATGCATATTAATACATATGAACAAGGGAATCGTTTCAATCACGATCCGCTACGTACAAGGAAGTTACTTCTTCATAAAAAAGAAATTGATAAGCTAGCAGGTTATGCAAAAGAAACAGGATATGCATTAGTTCCAGTTAGAATCTATTTGAAAAATGGATTTGCGAAAATGGCACTTGGTTTAGCAAAAGGTAAGAAGCAATATGATAAGCGTCACGATTTAAAAGAGAAAGAAGCTAAACGTGAAATTGCACGCGTGTTCCGTGATCGTCAAAAGATGTAATACAGATATTTACATTTGTAAAACGGCGCGCGTATGATATAATAACTTATGTAAGATTGTTGCACATTGAAAAACAGCTCTTAGTAGCTATCACGATATTTCTTCGTATGCTCCATTTTTATCATGGGGACGTTACGGATTCGACAGGGATAGTTCGAGCTTAGGTTGCGAGTCGAGGGGATCGGCCTCGTTAAAACGTCAAAGCCTATAATTGGCAAACAAAACAATCTTTCTTTAGCTGCTTAATTGCACTAAAGGTTCCTCCCTCCATCGTCCATGTGGTAGGGTAAGGGACTCAAACTAAGTGGACTACGCCGGAGTTCGCCGTCTGAGGGCGAAGGAAGAGAACAATCAGACTAGCAACTTGGAAGCCTGTCGATAGGCCGAAGAGTTCGCGAAATGCTAATATATCGACTACACTCGTAGAAGCTTAAGTGCCGATATTTTTGGACGTGGGTTCGACTCCCACCGTCTCCACCAATACATATTTGGTGGTTTTTTATTTTGTATGATATGAACCATAACTTTGCCAGATTGGCGGGGTTATGGTTCTTTTTGTTTTGTGGTTTTATAAAATGCTTAAGTTGATGGGGATGGGGCGGTACCCTTGAAACAGAAAATGAAGAAATAGTTATTGATGATAAGCAGGTAGATACTATAGCTGCCCCTTAATGATTAAATAATATTTATTTAAATCTTCATATATTTTGTGTTTTTATCCATATCTATTGTAAGATTATATAGAGTTCTCCTAATAAGCTGTTATAACGGATTTTTTAGGAATTTAAAATTTATAAATCTTAAATTATTTTTTTGGGATAATTTTTTATCTAACTAAGTTATATTGAAGTAGAGGTGAACCATCGGTGAAGCAGGTGTTGGTAATTAAGAATGAACGGTCTTTTGCAAAGAAAATCGTAAGCGGTCTAACGCAAGAAGGCTATTTCATTTTAAAACTTCACAATGAAAACCAAGGTTTAAATATAATATATGAACAAGATTGGGATATTATCATATTGGATTGGGATTCATTAAGTATACCCGGACCAGAAATTTGCAGACAAATACGACTTGTTAAAACGACACCGATCATTATTGTGACCGGCAATATTTCTAGTAAGGATTGCATAGCAGGGTTACAAGCAGGAGCAGATGATTATATAAGAAAACCATTTGTGAAAGAAGAATTAGTAGCAAGGGTTCAAGCTATTTTAAGGAGAAGTGACTGTATCCAGCAAAATGAGACAAACTTTTTTCAGTTTAAAGATCTCTTTGTTGATGCATCTAGCAATATTGTGAAAAAAGGTGGTAAAAATCTCTCGCTTACTAAGCGCGAGTATGATTTACTTGTATTTTTAATCAAGAATAAAAATACAATATTGAGCCGTGAAATGCTTTTGAATCAGGTTTGGGGATTTAACGTAGTAGTAAATCCAAATGTAGTAGACTTATATATTGGGTATGTAAGAAAAAAGTTAAAGTGCGAGAAGAAAGACAGGTATATTCAAACGATACATGGCAGGGGCTATTCAATGATTGAATGATAAAAATAAGATAATAGGTAAAGTACAGTTTGTCATAATAAACAATATCCAGCATAATAGAAAAACGAGTAAACTATTTCATTCAGTTTTACTCGTTTTTTTCTATGAAATCTGATAATCAAATAGTTTCTGTGAAATATTAAAAGACGGAAACTATAAAAAGAAGATTGCTATCAGGCAATGGATTATGAAAAAATTAGCTATTAATGGGCATTTTTTTTGCAGTAGAAATCATGGTTTATAAGGTGCCAATCTATTGGTTAGTACGTGTGGGGGATGACTCTGGTGCGCATTAGTTGAGACCGTATCTAATTTATGTTTAATTTTATTAACTCACATCATTCACAAGATTTTCACATAATTAATGACTATACTAATTAACAGGATGTTCAAATGAAAATGATTATCAATAGCGGTTTAGGTGAATAAAAGTTACTATCTAATTCAATCTATGGACGTCATCATTTTCGAAATAAATCACATTATAAGGAGTATATTTATGAAAAAATCTATGCTTTTAAAATTAGTGAGTATTCTAGCAGTTTTCACTTTAATGTTAGTAGCTTGCTCAGATTCAAGTAAGGAAACTTCAAAGGCTAATAAAGGTAATAGTAGTGATAAGCCAAAGACGGTTGAAATCACTGATGCTCATGGAACTGTTAAAGTCCCTGTAAATCCAAAGAATGTAGTTGCTTTAGATAATAGAACTTTTGAAACTTTAGCTGATTGGGGAATTAAATTAGCGGCAGCTCCAAAGGATGTAATGCCTGCAGATTCAGCATATGTAAAGGATAATAAAGTTCAAAATATTGGAAATCACCGCGAACCAAATCTTGAAATTATAGCAGCTGCAAACCCTGAACTTGTAATCGTTGGTCAAAGATTTGCTGGCCATTACGAAGAAATCAAAAAATTAGTGCCAAATGCAGCTGTTATTGATCTTAATGTTGATGTTTCTGAGAAATCTACTACGCCTGGGAAAAATTTAGTAGATGGACTTAAAAGTTCTACAATTACTTTAGGAAAAATCTTTGATAAAGATAAAGAAGCTAAACAATTAGTAGCTGATTTTGATAAATCTATTGAAACTGCAAAATCTGCTTATAATGGAAAAGATAAAGTTATGAGTGTTATTGTTACTGGTGGGAATATTGGTTTTGCTGCTCCTCACTCTGGTCGTGTTTGGGGACCAATGTATGAAATTTTCGGTTGGGTTCCAGCACTAGAAGTTTCAAATTCTACTGCAGGTCATAAAGGTGATGACGTTTCTGTTGAAGCTATTGCACAAACAAATCCTGATTGGCTTTTCGTATTAGATCGTGATGCTGCAACATCTGATGCAGCTACTTCAGCTCCTGCTAAAGATGTTATTTCTAAATCACCTGCTCTTCAAAACACAACTGCTGTTTCTAAAAAACAGGTTGTTTATGCACCAGAAGATACTTACACAAATGAATCAATTCAGACTTACATAGAGTTATTTGGTAATATTGCAAAAACTTTAGCTAAGTAGTGTAAAGGAGTACGAAACAGTGTCAAAAAATATAGTTTCTAGGGTTGAGAATACTTCTCAACCCCAGTTTTATAATCACAATAAATTATGGACAAAACCTTTTATAATAGCGATTATAGTTGTTATAATTTTAGGGATTATATCACTGTTTACTGGAGTTTATGATATACGCGGACAAGAGGACGGAATGGAGATGTTTTTCATAACTCGTGTTCCGAGAACAGTTGCATTAATGCTTACTGGTGCTGCAATGGCGATGGCAGGACTCGTAATGCAACTCATTACACAGAATCGTTTTGTTGAACCTACTACAACGGGGACTATTGAATGGTCAGGCTTAGGCCTGCTTTTTGTATATTTATTATTTCCTGCCCCGACTTTAGTTCAAAGAATGACTGGTGCAATCATTTTTTCTTTTATAGGAACTATGATTTTCTTTTTATTTTTAAGAAGAGTTAAACTTCGTTCGTCTTTAATTGTCCCGATTATCGGATTGATGCTTGGAGCAGTTATTTCTGCAGTGTCTACTTTTTTGGGACTCCTTTTTCAAATGACGCAAAGTATTGAAACTTGGTTTGTAGGTTCATTTGCTAACGTTCAGGTTGGAAGATATGAATATTTATGGCTGATTGTTATCATTACTTTGCTTATTTTTATGTATGCTAATAGATTGACTTTAGCTGGACTAGGAGAAGATGTCGCAACAAGCCTTGGAGTTAATTACAATAGAATTGTTCTTTTTGGGACTGGTCTTATCTCTGTTGCAGTTGGAATTGTTGCAGCTGTTATTGGACACTTACCTTTCTTGGGATTAATTGTTCCAAATATTGTTTCAATGTTTAGAGGTGATGATCTTAGGAGTAATTTACCTTGGGTGTGCGTGATCGGAATGGGGACAATAACTGCCTGTGACATCATTTCTCGAACAATTATAAAGCCTTTTGAAGTACCTGTTTCTTTAATACTTGCAACAGTGGGAGCAGTCGTGTTTATTACTATTTTATTGAGGCAAAGAAAACCAAGGAGGCTACGATGATCACATTAGAATATAAAAATAAAGAAAATGTCGAAATCGATTCTAGCCTTCATAATGAAAATAGATCAGCTAGTGCTTTTCGTTCTAAGAAGGAAGCAAGACGTTATTGGATTTTACTGATAACATTGATTGCTTTAGGTCTTCTTTCTTCATATGGACTTTTAGTTTATAACAATCCAGTTCCGATAGATTCACCTTCTTTTATCCCAGTTGTTAAGAGAAGGATAGTAGCTATTGTTGCAATGATTATTGCTGCAGTTTGCCATAGCTTGTCGACAGTTGCTTTCCAATCTATTACGAATAATAAAATTATTACTCCTTCGCTTTTAGGTTTCGAATCACTTTATTCAGCAATTCAAACGAGTACAATATTCTTCTTTGGTGCTAGTGCATTGATAAATTTTAATGGAATTGGATCATTTTTATTTCAAGTCGTTGTTATGGTCTTTATGAGTTTGATACTTTATGGATGGTTACTTTCCGGTAAATACGGGAATTTACAACTTATGCTTTTAGTTGGAATTATTATTGGTACCGGGCTAAATTCTGTGTCAACTTTCATGAGGAAACTACTTGCGCCTTCAGAATTTGATATTTTACAAGCGAGATTATTTGGTTCTGTTAATCATGCAGATCCTGCATATTTTCCTATTGTAATTCCTATGATCATAATTGTAGCAGTATTAATTTTTGCACATTCTAAGAATTTGAATGTTTTGTCACTAGGAAAGGATGTTGCTACTTCTTTTGGGGTTAAATATCAACCTAGTGTAATTTATACGCTTGTATTAGTAGCTATTTTAATGTCCATCTCAACAGCTCTAATTGGACCACTTACTTTCTACGGCTTTTTAGTAGCAACTTTGAGTTATCAGGCGGCGTCAACTTATGATCATAGATATATTTTTCCAATGGCTTTTGCTATAGGATTTTTGATAATGACGAGTGCATACTTTTTAATGTATCATGTATTCCATGCTCAAGGTGTAGTTTCAGTTATTATTGAATTATTTGGTGGAATAATATTCTTAACTATAGTTTTAAGGAAGAGGGCTTTATGATAAAAATTGATAACGTTAAAAAGTTCTATACTGATAAGGTGAAAATAGGACCTTTGGATATTGAAATACCAAAAGCAGGCTTTACTTCTTTAATTGGACCAAATGGCGCTGGAAAGTCCACGACACTTTTGATGATTGGAAGACTCTTAGATATGGATGAAGGTCAAATTCAGGTAGCAAATATGGATGTTTCTGAATCCAAATCAAAAGACTTAGCAAAAGTTTTGACTATATTGCGACAAGAAAATCATTTTGTAACTAGGCTTACTGTTAGACAACTAGTTGGATTTGGGCGCTTTCCTTATTCAAAGGGAAGGTTAACTAAAGAAGATGAGGTTATTATTTCTAAATATATCGATTTCCTAGATTTAACTAATTTAGAGAATAGATATTTAGATGAGCTTTCTGGTGGTCAAAGACAAAGGGCATATGTAGCGATGGTATTGTGCCAAGAGACTGAATATGTACTTTTGGACGAGCCTCTGAACAACCTTGATGTTGCTCGTTCTGTTCAAATGATGGAGCATTTGAGACGTGCGGCTAATGAATTTGGAAGAACAATTTTGACTGTTATGCATGACATAAATTTTGCAGCCAAATATTCTGATAAAATTTGTGCTATGAAAGATGGACAAATTGCTGCTTTTGGAACAGTAGAAGAGGTTATGGACCCAACAATTTTAACAGATATTTTTGAAACGAAAATTGAAATTATCAAAGGTCCTTATGGGCCAATCGCTGTTTATTAGTTACAAAATGTGAAAAATGAGTATGTCAAAAAATACTGTAGCTTGTGTAAATCATGCCTGCTACTCTAGTTGAAGTTGCTGTCTGTATTTTATAGGCAGCAGCTTTTTTTAATGCGGTTGCCCATGATAACTCTTAATATTTCTGGCTGCTCGTAGCAGTCCTACATGTATTTCATTACTTCCGGTCCTGCGATGCTTCCAACAATAAACTTGTAAATTACTCATGAAATGCAAAGGAACGCTTCGCATTTTCAAGTATTTACCAAACGAAAAATTTATCTCTTTATAACTTTTTATAAGAATTCAGCTTGTTTTTTTGTATGTAATATTGCATATAAGAGTGTATTGATAAAAGTGTAAGGGGTCACTATAATGAGGGCATAAAGATAAATCACATTTTCGTAGCAATAAAAAAGGAGGAAATAATATGGAAATCGCAATGGCAGTTTTGAAATTTGTAGGTGGCGTAATCCCGTTAATTCAAGAACTTTTGAAAGCATTTATGTAGGTTTATTAGTTAGCTATCATTTATCAATCATTATCATATCTTACTAAAAAAAGAACGGGATGATTTTTCTGAATATTAAGAAAAACACTAAAAGAAGAAAGTTCCTTGCGTGTTTATTAGTTAGTCTATGCACTATTAATTATTCATCTATTTCCTTCGCAGAAACACAAGCAGGTAATACAACTGATGTAACCAAAAATGCTAGTGGCATTGATACTGGTATAGCAAATCTTAAATATAATAATCAAGGGGTTTTAGCTGTAAATGGTGATAAAGTAGAGAGTTTTGTTCCGAAAGAAAGTATCAATTCAAATGGTAAATTTGTAGTAGTGGAACGCGAGAAAAAATCACTTACAACTTCACCAGTCGATATTTCGATTATTGATTCTGTGGCGAATCGTACGTATCCAGGAGCGGTACAACTTGCAAATAAAGCTTTTGCAGACAATCAACCTAGTTTATTAGTGGCTAAGAGAAAGCCTTTAAATATTAGTATAGACTTACCTGGCATGAGAAAAGAAAATACAATTACTGTCCAGAATCCGACATATGGTAATGTGGCTGGAGCAGTAGATGATTTAGTATCTACTTGGAATGAAAAGTATTCTAAAACACATACGTTACCCGCAAGAATGCAGTATACAGAATCTATGGTTTATAGTAAATCACAAATCGCAAGTGCCCTTAACGTTAACGCCAAATATCTTGATAACAGTCTAAACATTGATTTTAATGCGGTTGCAAATGGAGAGAAAAAAGTGATGGTAGCGGCATATAAGCAAATATTTTATACCGTAAGTGCTGAACTACCTAACAATCCATCCGATCTTTTTGATAATAGTGTTACTTTTGGTGAGTTAACTCGTAAAGGTGTAAGTAATTCGGCTCCACCTGTTATGGTCTCAAATGTAGCTTATGGTAGAACTGTTTATGTAAAATTAGAAACAACATCTAAGAGCAAAGATGTACAAGCTGCTTTTAAAGCCTTACTTAAGAATAACAGCGTCGAAACGAATGGACAGTACAAAGATATTTTTGAAGAAAGTACCTTTACTGCTGTAGTATTAGGCGGAGATGCGAAAGAGCATAACAAGGTTGTTACTAAAGATTTCAATGAAATCCGAAATATCATTAAAGATAATGCTGAATTAAGTCTTAAAAATCCAGCATACCCAATTTCATATACAAGTACTTTTTTAAAAGATAATGCAACTGCTGCTGTTCATAACAATACAGATTATATCGAGACGACAACTACAGAATATTCAAGTGCTAAAATGACACTGGATCATTACGGTGCTTACGTTGCGCAATTTGATGTATCTTGGGATGAATTCACATTTGATCAAAATGGTAAAGAAGTACTAACACATAAAACATGGGATGGTAGCGGCAAAGACAAAACGGCTCATTACTCTACAGTTATCCCTCTTCCACCAAATTCAAAAAATATAAAAATCGTAGCAAGAGAATGTACTGGTCTTGCATGGGAATGGTGGAGAACAATTATTAATGAACAAAATGTTCCATTAACAAATGAAATAAAAGTTTCAATTGGAGGAACAACATTATACCCAACTGCTAGTATTAGTCATTAGGTATAAAAAGGCGCCCTGTAAGCAGGGCGCTTTTTTACTTAGTCACAAATTTTACTCTTTCCAAAACTGTTCCAATAGAATGACAAGCATGGTACCCACAAGTAATCCATTACTTAAAACATATTGTAAGGAAGAAGGAATTCCGCTAAACGCACTTTCTGGAAGAAACATTATTCCCAAACTGATTAATAATGAAATTCCTAATATAGTTAATCGGCGTTGATTTAATTCTTCACGTAAAATGGATTGAAATGAAATGCCTATTACTTGGACAAATGTTGCTAAAAGTGCAGCATTAGCAATAGGGCCTGGAAGTAAGGATATAAAGCTTACAATTGAGGGAATAAAAGAAATTCCTGCTAATATGAGACTTGCTATAAGGAACGACTTCACTTTTCTTTGTCCTGTTAGTTGAATAAATCCTGCTGATGCAGGTAATGGTACAATTCCAATTGTCGAGAACAACGACGAGATAATATGTGATATACCTCCGGCCCACACGCTGCGGTTCAGTGTTTGCTTTTCATTTTCTTTAGATAATGGAGCCACTTGTTTTACAGCCGAAATAGCAGCAATCGTATTTGCAACTAAAAGAAATGTAAATAAAGTTGCAGTTAGAGCCATTCCGATATCGAATCTAGGTGTGCCCCAAGAAAATAGCTCTGGTAACTTAACTAACGGTGTGTGTGAAGGCATATGAGATGATTTTCCTAATACAGCATACAAAAGCCAACCACATGAAATGCCAAGTAACACAGCATAACTTTTCATCCACCCTTTCCCTTTAATTGATAAGAAAGTAATAAGGGCAAAAACAAAGAGCGCAATAGCAGCCGTTGTATAATCAGGATGAGTTACAGCTCCTTGTAATCCCATCATTCCTTTTAGTAACACACCACTAAGCTGAAGAGATAATATTAAAAGAAAAGTTCCTGTAACCAAGGGTGTAAATAAACGTAGAATTCGATGAACAAGCCCTGTTATACCAAGGACGAAGAGTAATATACCTGCAATAATTAATCCGCCTTCTAAAAGTTGTAATACATCCTTTGCACTTTGTCCCTGATGCATAGCGACTTGTCCCAATATGACAAATATACTTACCCATGAACCGGCTGGCCCATCCGCTATGGGATAGCGATGCCCAAACCATGCTTGTATAAATGAACTTACTCCTACAACTAAAAAAGTTCGTTGCATTAATGTTGAGATATCTTCTATTGACAAATGGAATATGCCACCAATAATGATAGGCAATGCAATTGCATTTGCTAATAAAAACACAAACCACTGTAGAATACTAAAGCTCGTATCGACGTATTTTTTATTCATATTATTCTCCCTTGTATAAAAAGAATCTCATAGTAAAAATCCATCCTTTCTACACAGCTAGATTAAAAAGGATGGATTTTGTAAATCTATAAAATTACTTTAATTATATAGATAGATTTTTAATTAATTACCATGTACGGAACGGTAAGAATTTCCCGTTAAGTGTAATCACGATACGAGGGTCGCCACCTTTTGGATCTTCTTGTGTGTCCACACCTAGATTGAAGTTAATTGCACTCATTACACCTTCGCCAGCTTTTTCTAGGATTAATTCTCTAAGAGTTGGTGCGTATTGTAACATCATTTCATATAATCGATATAAGATTGGGTCAGTAGGAGGCATTTGCATTACTTGACCTCTAAGTGGAACTACTGTTAATGCTTGAACTACTTCTTCATCTAATTCTAATAGTTTACCGATTTTTTCTGCTTCTGAACGTGTCATTGTAGCTTGTCCTAATAACGCTGTTACAACCCAAGTCTCAGAGTTTTCACTTACCTTTGAAATTTCTTCCCATGTTAAACCTTTTGCAATTTTTGCTTCCATAATTTTTTGCGTAGCTTCTTGTCTATTCATATCTAATAACTTCCTTCCATTTAAGTAATAATAATTAATTTTTCATACCATTTAATGCTTTATATCCATCAACTACTAAATCTAATTTACCTGTGTGAGGATCAATAACTAAACCATGTACAGGAACATCTTTTGGAATAAGTGGATGATTTTTTACTAAATCAACATTAGCTTGAGTTGAATCGCAGACATCATCGAATCCAAATAACCATTTTTCAAGGTCAACACCAGCATATTCAATCGCTGATAAAATTTCTGGTGAAGCTACTCCACGATCTAATATTTTTTGAAGTGTTCCTTTTGGATTAGTTTGACTCGCACCACATCTATGGTGTCCGATAAGGAAGATTTCATCTGCATTTAAATCATATACTGATGCTACAACACTTTGCATAACACTATCGAAAGGAGAAGCAATCTTACCACCTGCATTTCTGATAACTTTTGCATCACCATCGTGTATATCTAAAGCTTTTGGAAGTAGCTCAATTAAGCGAGCATCCATGCAAGAAACAACAACCATACTTTTTTTAGGCATTTTTGTCGCTTCAAGAGAAGCGTATTCCTTATTTTCTACAAATTGTTCATTGAACGATAGAATATCTTGTAATAACATATTTGTAACCTCCTTTAAATCTAGATGTATTTTTTTGTTACGTCCTCTATGTTATAAGTGAATATAACTGATAAATAATGTGATGTAAGAGGATAAACTAAGTATAGTGAATTGTATCGATAAGCAGAATAAGTTGGCGAAACACTTTCGGGCTTTCTACTTTCACGGTGAAAGGATTGGTTTATATCATTGATCAAACAGATTTTGAGATACTGAAATTATTAGGAGAAAACTCAAGAATACAATGGAAAGAACTTGGTCAGAAAATACATATGACGGGGCAGGCTGTAGGAAATCGAATTCGGAGATTAGAGGATTTAGGGATTATTGAACAATATACAATTGCAATAAACCGAATCAAATTAGGACAAATAGTGACTGCATTTGTTACTTTGTTTGTAACAACAGTTAATCATCAAGAGTTTATGAATTTCTTTCAAGGAGAAGAA
This sequence comes from Bacillus sp. P4_D3, assembly GCF_056401855.1. NCBI lineage: Bacteria > Bacillati > Bacillota > Bacilli > Caryophanales > Bacillaceae > Bacillus > Bacillus sp. P4_D3. Next base: position 13,637 of record NZ_JBFUIN010000008.1, on the reverse strand, counting down.
GGAATTTCTGAAGTGCATCGTATAAGTGGTGAGGGATGTTATTTATTAAAAACACATTTTGCTTCTAATGAAGAATTGGATAACTTTCTGGGGCGACTATTAAAGTACGGGAATTATCGTGTTAACCTATCGATAGGAAAGTTAAAATAAGATTTCTTTTTTTGAGGTTATAGTAACATTATTTGCTAATCCCTATTTGTATAGAGATAATAAAGTCGTTTGATTTTTATCCCGCATTAACGGGCGAGTTAAAACGATTGGTCACTGGTATTACGCAAAAAATGCTTACTGAGCAATTGAAAGAGCTTGAAAAAGATGGGCTTGTGTCTAGAAAAGTATACAATCAAGTACCACCGAAAGTTGGGTATTCTCTTACGAAACAGGGACAATCATTAAAAGAAGTTTTAAAAGTACTTTGCGATTGGGGAAGCGACTATATTAAGCAAAGATATCCTAATGGTGAAGTGCTAGTGAAAGAGGACGATCATATTTGATTTAACACTCCTATAATTGTAAGTTTGTTATAATGAACAAGTACTTACACGAAAGGGAGTCTAAAGTGAAAATGAAATCATTTAATATCGATCATTATATAGCTAGCGTTTTACAGTGGATATTGAATATAGCGTTAATCATATTATCAATTGTCTTATCTATCTTTTTAATTAACGAGACGATTACTTTTATTCAATACATATTTTCAGCGAAGAAATACACACCGTATAAATTAGTTGAAAGCATCATTGTCTACTTCTTATACTTCGAGTTTATCGCATTAATTATTAAGTATTTTAAATCGAACTATCATTTTCCATTACGGTATTTTATTTATATCGGGATTACGGCTTTAATTCGATTAATTATCGTGTCTCACGATGAACCGATGGAGACGTTGTTATATGCAGGGTCTATTCTTGTTTTAGTCATTGCTTTATACATATCCAATATGAGGGATTTGAAGAAAGAGTAGTAGTGCAGACTTTTGTTTGCACTATTTTTACATCTTGACCTTCAAGTTACTTGAAAGTTTACAATGTAAGTAGGGCGTTTGAAATCTAAAAAAAATGAGAAATTAAGTGAAGAGGTTATTTTACTTGGAGGTTATAGAAATGAGTAAGGAATTGAAATTACGTCCTTTAGAACGAGAAGATTTAAAGTTTGTACACGAACTTAATAATAATGCACATATTATGTCGTATTGGTTTGAAGAACCGTATGAGGCATTTGTGGAGCTGCAGGATTTATATGATAAACATATACATGATCAAAGTGAGCGCCGATTTATCGTTGAGAAAGATAATGAGATGGTTGGATTGGTCGAATTAGTAGAAATCGATTATATTCACCGTAGAACTGAATTCCAAATTATTATTGATCCGAGTTACCAAGGTTACGGTTATGCAGCTGATGCAACGCGTTTAGCAATGGATTACGCTTTTTCCGTATTAAATATGCATAAAATATATTTAGTTGTCGATAAAGAGAATGAAAAAGCTGTACACGTTTATAAAAAGGTCGGATTTATAGTAGAAGGTGAGTTGCAAGATGAGTTCTTCGTTGATGGCAACTACCATAATGCGATAAGAATGTGTATGTTCCAAAAAGAATATTTTAGAGTAAAAAGACTATAGACAATGATTGTCTATAGTCTTTTTTGTTATTTAAAACAACAACTATTTATTGTAAAACGATAAATAATTATTGACCTATAATGCGGTGGGGCTTATTATGAGGATAGCAAAAGGAATGCGGAAAAATTAATTATGAAATTAAAGGAGAATATATTATGAAAAATAAATTTTTATTAGCTATCGTACTAATATCGTTAGGAGTTACCTGTTTATTAATGCACGGTACAACTAGTAAAGTGGCGGATAATGGGCTTCTTGTAGAACCTTTCTTTTTCCTAGTACCAGTAAGCTACCTATTGTTCTTTAGTGGTATTGGTGTGTTGCTAGTTGGATTTATCACTTCAAAGTTGAAAAAACAGCAATAGATAAATGCTGTTAGTTCAGGAGGGGATTTTTGTGAAACAAAAAGAATTGTCATTATGGTTAAAGTTAATTATCATTCTTTGCGGATGTTTTGGTTTATTGTTCTGCATATATATTGGGCCAGAAACGGGAAGAGCGGTATTGTTAGTTTCAGAAAATTTGAAGGGACTATATAAGCCATTCGTACTGTTCATTTGGATCACAGGAATTCCATTTTTTAGCGCTTTATTTTTAGGATGGAAAATATGTTCAGATATTGCCTCACACAAAGCCTTTACTGTAAAAAATGCGAATCAATTAAAGAGGATTAGTATTTTATCTATGACTGAAGGTGTTTTATATATCGGAGCATTACTATATATTTTCACAGCTGGAAGTTATCATACGAGCATTTTAGTTATTCTATTACTTATTTTATTCTTCTCAGTCGTTATATCTATTTTTACTTCCTTACTTTCTCATTTAATTAGAAAAGCAAGTGAAATAAAAGATGATAACGACTTAACGATTTGAGGTGCTCTGTTATGACGATTGTAGTAAATCTCGATGTAATGTTAGCGAAAAGAAAAATGAGTGTGACAGAGTTATCCGAGAAATTAGGAATTACAATGGCGAATGTCTCGATATTAAAAAATGGAAAAGCAAAAGCAATTAAATTCTCAACTTTAGAGAAGATATGTGAAGCTTTAGAGTGTCAGCCAGGTGACATTTTAGAGTATAAAAAGGAGGAATTATGATGAAGAAAAAATATTTATTGGCGTCTAGGCCGATATTTCTAGGAGTGTTATGTTTAATATAATTGGTTCTGAAGTGAAGCCAGATGGAACTTTAGTGGAACCATTTTACTTAATTCCATTAGCGTATTTGTTTGCCTTTAGTGGGATTATTGCGATCTTATTTGTAGCACTTTTCTCGATGTTTCGAAAAAAGCAAGAGCGATAAAACACTTACTATGAAATAGAGACATATGATATGGAAGAAAAATAAAAAGTGAGCTGAATAATGATGAACCATTATTTTCACCTTGGAAGACAAGTAGGGCCAGCTATTACAGTGGCCGGGGCACAGATGACAATTCAGGCAGTGCATCAGGCCATTCAAATGCAACAACAAGCACAAGTAGCGCAGATGATGCAGAGCCAGTATATGTCGTATTCACAGCTTCCTGTGCAAAGTATACATTATGATGTGTATCCAGCTGGTTTGTTTTCAATTCCATATGGCGGGACATACTTTTTATGAAAGAAAGCGACCGGTAAAAGAGTCGCTTTTTTATATGCCACCTAACTTCATCCCGAGGAATGCGAAGATGATACCAATCATATAAGTCGCGCTTAAATATAAAAATAGTATGCCAAATTTTTTGCGGTTGAAAAGCTGAACGGATTCTAATTTAAACGTTGAAAATGTAGTGAAGGCGCCCATAAACCCTGTGCCTAATAATAATTGCCAACTTGTAGTTATTCCTTTGCCAATTATATATCCGAGTAAAAATGCTCCCGTTATATTAATGAGGAATGTAGCAATCGGAAATGAAGTTTTGTTTCTTTCTTTAAACCAATTACTAATTGCAAATCGTGTAATGGCACCGAAGAATCCTCCTGTTGCTACTAATAAAGCGTTAATCATGATATTTCACCTTCCTCAAGGTGTTTTTGTAGTAAAAAATCTCCAAGTTTATAGCCAAGCCCAGACATAATTAGACCACCTAGCATACTGCATGATACATATAAAAATGCGATACTAAAATGTGAATGATTGATTAACTGTACAGTTTCTACACTGAATGTTGAAAACGTCGTAAATGAACCGATAAATCCGGTTCCAATCCCGGTAATAACTTCGGAGGGTAAGATGTTTAACCGAGCGATATAGGTGGTTAGCAAAGCAAGTAAGAAACAACCAATTAAGTTAATCGTTAATGTAGCGAGTGGTAATACATGATGCCAAAGCGTATCGATAGTAAAACCTAAATAATAACGGGAAAGAGCTCCGAATATACCAGCTATGCCAACAATAATATATTTCAACTTCTTCACCTCTCTAATAGTTTACTCAAAAAAAATAGACTCCTACCAGTAGTCATACTGGTAGGAGTCATTAGCTAATTCGCATTTACGGCGAACTCCATCGCCTATAAGTTCTATTTATAGTGTACTAAATATTATTTTGGATTACCAATAAATATGTTAACGAAAAGTAGGATCGGTATATTCTTTGAATTTGGAATTTCTCTGTTGTGGATTGTAATTGCTTTACAGTCTTGTCTTCTGAAATGTTATGATTGAATTTCAAGACAATTGCAGTGAGGGGTACAACGATTATTTGTTAGCTAAATATAATGATATGAAGTTTTCTTTATGGTAAAATATTTCTTGTGTCTTTAATCTATCTTTATTTAACTGAAAATACAGAAAAATAAAATGTTATTTTACAAAAAAGGGGTCATGTGTTTTGAAGAAATTTTTAAAAATAGTATTAATATTTATTTTAATAGTAGCTGGTATTCTAGGTGGATTTTTAGCTTATATGACACTTACAAAAGAGCAGCCAGCGAATGTTTTAGACGTAAAGGTTGAAAATAACAAAGAGCGTGTACTGCAGCAAGGAAATGAATTTAAAGTTACAACATTTAATATTGGGTATGCTGGATTAGATAAGGATCAAGACTTCTTTATGGACGGAGGAAAGGGTTCTGGTTCGAGTAGTAAAGAACAGACTGAAGTGAACTTGAAAAATATGCTTTCATTTTTACAAAATGAGAATAGCGATTTTACGTTATTGCAAGAAGTTGATATAAAATCCCACCGATCATTTGATGTAAATGAACATGAGCTTTTGAAAAAAGGATTACCTGATTATGCTTCTTCATTTGGGAAGAACTACGATACTAAGTGGGTTCCTGTCCCAGTCACAAAACCGCTGGGATATGCTGAGGGCGGATTAAGTACATTTTCTAAATATACAGTTCAAACAGCAACGCGGTTCCAACTACCCGGAATGGAGCCTTGGCCGAAGCGTTTATTCGATTTAGATCGAGCGATTGTTGAACATAAAATCCCTGTTAATAATGGGAAGTATGTTAGGCTCGTAAATGTACATTTATCTGCTTATGATAAGGGCGGGAAAATTAGAAAACAACAAGCAGAGTATTTAAAAGAATATATGAACAAGTGGTATCAAAATGGTGATTACGTCATATTAGGCGGAGATTGGAACCAGTTACTTTCTAATGTCCAATTAAGCGATCCTAAGTTTGTAAAGGAGCGTCCTGAATGGCTAGTAGAGTTACCAAAGGACTTTGCGGATGGAGGATTTCAATGGGCTGTAGATCCATCTGTTATGACGGTAAGGGATGATGTGAAGAAATATGTGGAAGATGAAAACTTTGTCACTATTATTGATGGATTTATGGTTTCACCGAATGTTGAAATTGTAAATGTACAAGGGACAGACTTAAAGTTTGAAAATAGTGATCATAACCCAGTTAGTGCGGTATTTAAATTGAAATAATTGATGCGCGGGGCTTCATAGAATATCACCTAAAAAGAGCACAATAATGTGCCCTTTTTATACTTGGTAGGAATTTAATTGCTTTTCTCCGCGTTTTCTGCCAAGCTTAAGGAGAAAAATACTTCGAAGAAAGAAATATATAGGTGACACATATGATTGAAGTTAAGACTTCTGAACTTAGTGATGGAGAATTTAATAGAGGTGTATTTGCAACTCGTGATATTAAAAAGGGTGAGTTGATACACTCAGCACCAGTTATCTCTTATCCGAATGAACAGCATGAACACATTGAGAAAACGTTACTTGCTGACTACGCATTTGAGTATGGGGTAAATCATACGGCATTCCTTTTAGGATATGGCATGTTATTTAATCATGCATATAATCCGAATGCAACGTATGATATTGTCTTTGAGAATCATACGTTTAACTTCTTTGCTTACAAAGATATAAAAGCGGGAGAAGAGATTCTAATCAATTATAATGGTGAAGTTGATGACGATGAGCTATTATGGTTTGATAAGGAAAAAGAAGAGAACGAAAAATAATTTAATGAGTATAGAAAGGGCACATTCTGTGGGATGTGCTCTTTTTTTATGGATGTGAGTAAAGTAAAGATTACAAAATAATACCATTTTTCTTTCGTATGGTATAGTAAGATAATGAGGGATAGTGTTTTGTAAAAGTTATATATTTTACAATTTGTTGTCTATATAGTTACATGTCAAGTTTAGTAGCCTATTTGGGTTGCTTTATTATGCGATATATATTTTAATATGAGTGGAACCTCTTATAATTTAAGAGGTTTATAGGTGTGCTTTATGTACACTTTATCCACCACTTGGGCTTTTTATTTGTAGCGCATTGTTATGTGGGGATATTATGGGCCCGTGGATAGCGGGATAAAAAGATTATAGAAATAGAGGAATCGTAAAATGAATATGCACGAGGTTTATAAATATTTAAGTACAGTATTGCCTGAAGGTCATGTGAAGCAAGATGAAATGTTAAAGAATCATACGCATATTAAAGTTGGCGGAAAAGCAGATGTGTTCGTTGCGCCTACAAATTATGTTGAAATTCAAGAAGTTATCAAGTATGCGAATCAACACAATATTCCAGTTACGTTTTTAGGAAACGGTTCGAATGTCATTATTAAAGACGGTGGTCTTCGCGGGATTACAGTAAGTTTAATTCATATTACAGGTGTTACTGTAACGGGGACAACGATTGTTGCGGGGTGTGGTGCAGCGATTATTGATGTGTCACGAATTGCATTGGATCACAATTTAACAGGACTTGAGTTTGCTTGTGGTATTCCAGGTTCAGTTGGTGGAGCGTTATATATGAATGCTGGTGCATATGGCGGTGAAGTAGCTTATGTATTAACAGAAGCAGTTGTAATGACAGGTGATGGAGAGCTATGYACTTTAACGAAAGATGCATTTGAATTTGGATATCGTAAGAGTGTATTTGCGAACAATCATTATATTATTCTTGAAGCGAAGTTTGAACTTGAAGAAGGTGTGCGTGAAGAAATTAAAGAAAAAATGGATGATTTAACGTTTAAGCGTGAATCAAAACAACCGTTAGAGTATCCTTCATGTGGTAGTGTATTTAAACGTCCACCAAATAATTTTGCGGGTAAACTTATTCAAGAATCAGGACTGCAAGGTAAGCGAATTGGCGGAGTGGAAGTTTCTTTAAAACACGCTGGATTTATGGTGAATGTTGATAACGGAACTGCACAAGATTATATTGATTTAATTCATTTCGTACAAAAGACAGTTGAAGAAAAATTCGGTGTGAAATTAGAGCGAGAAGTAAGGATTATTGGAGAAGATCTACAGTAACCTTTGAATAAAAAACGTATAAAAGTATGAATTATTTCGAAATAATATTTGGATATTGTTGACAATTTGTTTTCGATTCAATATAATGGCTAATAATTTAACAAATAAAATATACGTTGAAAGAGCCCAGTAGCAGTTTGTCACTGTTATCAAAGAGAGCTAGGGGTTGCTGGAACCTAGCACAAACAAACTTGTGAATTACACTCTGGAGTATCTTAGGTAATGCTAAGCGGAATAGCAATCGATATTATTGCTAAGAGTGGTATGAATAGCTATGCTATTTATGCAAACTGGGTGGTAACACGGTGAATAATCGTCCCTATGTCTATCGTAGACATAGGGACTTTTTGTTTTTAAAAAATAAAGGGGATGACAAAAGATGAATATTATTGCTGAATTAGAATGGCGCGGTGCTGTGAATCAACAGACAGATGAAGAAGGTTTACGTAAGTTAGTAGAAGAGAAAAAGATTTCACTATACTGCGGAGTGGATCCGACTGGCGATAGTATGCATATCGGACATTTGATTCCTTTTATGATGATGAAGAGATTCCAATTAGCTGGCCATCATCCTGTTATTTTAATCGGCGGAGCAACAGGAACAATTGGTGATCCGAGTGGTCGTCAATCAGAGCGCCAATTGCAAACGTTAGAAGTAGTCCAGCATAATGTAGATGCGTTAACAGCGCAAATGAAAAAGCTATTTGATTTCGGCGGGAATAGCGAAGTGAAGATGGTAAATAACTATGACTGGACACATAAAATAAACATTATCGAGTTTTTACGTGATTACGGAAAAAACTTTAGCATAAATAGCATGTTAGCAAAAGATATTGTCGCAAGTCGTTTAGATACAGGAATTTCATTTACAGAGTTCACGTACCAAATTTTGCAAGCAATGGACTTCCATCATTTATACAAAGAAGAAGATGTTCAATTACAAATCGGTGGTAGTGATCAATGGGGAAATATTACGAGCGGTTTAGATTTAATTCGTAAATTAGAAGGTCATGAGGCGAAAGTATTCGGATTAACGATTCCATTATTATTAAAATCAGATGGTACGAAGTTTGGTAAATCAGCAGGTGGTGCTATTTGGCTTGATCCGGAAAAGACAACAGCGTTTGAATTTTACCAGTTCTGGGTGAATACAGATGACCGTGATGTAATTAAATACTTGAAATACTTTACGTTCTTAACGAAAGAGAGAATTGATGAATTAGCAGCGAAGGTAGAAACAGAGCCTCATAAACGTGAAGCGCAAAAAGTATTAGCAGAAGAAATGACGAAATTCGTTCATGGAGAAGAGGCATTTTTGCAGGCTGTGAAAATTACAGCTGCGTTATTTAGCGGAGATATTAAATCGTTAACAGCTGATGAAATTGAACAAGGATTTAAAGAGATGCCGACATTTGAGTCTTCAAAAGAGACGAAAAACATTGTAGAGTGGTTAGTTGATTTAGGAATTGAACCTTCTAGACGTCAAGCGCGTGAAGATATTAATAATGGGGCTATATCTATGAATGGTGAAAAAGTAACGGATGTAGGCACTGATGTTACTGTAGAAAATTCATTTGATGGAAGATTTATTATTATTCGCAAAGGGAAGAAGAACTACAGCTTAGTGGAATTAGGAGAATAGTTCTTGTGAAAGAGTGGAAGTAGGGAAGATATCTACTTCCGCTCTTTTCATATACACAATTTCGACATAAAAAAGTCAGTATATTTTGATAATTAAAGAGGGTTATATTATTCTTTTGCCGAATAAATAAGTTAGAGAAAATTACGGATAAAAATAGCCCGAACCATGCAGGGCATGATTCGGGCTTATATTCAGATTAGTAAGCTAAGCTGAATAGACCTTTAATGTGTGATAAGTAACGAACGTTACTTGCTTCTTTCATTAATGATGCTGGTAAACCTTTAAGTGGAGTATTGGTTGCTCCGATTGTAGCAACAGCATCTTTACGTCCTAGACTAGCAAGTGTTCCAGAGTTGATAGGTGCGAACTCTTCGAATGCTTTGCCTTCTAGTGCTGCGTATAAGTTGTATCCAATTAACTCACCCATTTGCCAAGCGATTTGTGCAGTTGGTGGGTATGGACGACCGTCTGCAGCGAAGACAACAGCGCTATCTCCAGCAACGAATACGTCTTTGTGAGAAGTAGATTGTAGGTGCGCATCAACTGTTGCACGACCGCGGTTTACTTCAAGACCTGATTCACCAATTAATGGGTTACCTTGTACGCCGCCTGTCCAAACGAATGTGTTAGCAACGATTTTTTGACCGTCTTTTAAGTCGATTTCATTACCAGCAACGTTTGTTACAGGAAGACCTGTTAAGAATGTAACACCGCGTGCTTCTAAGCTAGCAGTTGCACGTTCGATTAAGTGGTCTGGTAATACTGGAAGGATTTTCGGACCTGCTTCAACAAGAAGAAGTTTAACTTCTTTTGGATTTACGCCGTGGCTTTTTGCAAGTTTAGGCATAATGTCAGCAAGCTCACCAACTAGCTCAACGCCAGTTAATCCGCCACCACCGATTACGATTGTAGCATCAGCTTCGTTTTTCGTTTTCGCGTATTCACGAATACGGTCTTCAACGTGTTTGTAGATTTTGTTTGCATCAGCAGCAGATTTTAATACCATGCTGTTTTCTTCTAGTCCTGGAATACCGAAGTAAGCAGTTTTACTTCCTAAAGCAACTACAAGTGCATCGTAAGATAGCGTAGTGCCACCAGCTAGTTTGATTTCTTTGCTATCAACTGAGAATGACTCAACTGTTGCAATTTTAAGATCGATGTCTTTACCTTTGAAAAGCTTTGTAAGTGGCATTGCAATTGCTTGCTCAGCAACGTTACCAGCTGCAAGGCGGTGTAGTTCAGTGATGATTTGGTGTGTTGGATATTGGTTGATCACTGTAACTTGTGCTTCTGATTTGCTGTAGTATTTACGTACGTTTAAAGCGGCAAGAAGACCGCCATAACCAGCGCCTAAGATGACAATTTGTTTTGACATAGTATGTTATCCCCCGTCTTTACTAATTGTTGTTATAAGTTAAATTATTTATTATTACGTTCTGCACTAACTTGAAGGTATGCGTTCACAAAGCGGAACATTTTTTGTGCTTGTGGGTCTTTTAGTAATTTTAATAGACCGAACAGGCCGATAACTTCGTTGCTTTCGTCAGCACGATCTTTCGCTTCGATAGCAGTTGCAGCCATGCTTTTCACTGTATCTTTTACAGGTTCTACAAGTTCTTGGATTGCACTAACAGTGTCGTTTTTTAATACTTCATCAGTAGCAACAGTTTGAGCGAAGTCATAAGACTTAGTTAAAATGTTAACAAGCTCAGTTAATTTTGGAAGCTGTTCTACTAGTGTTGTTAATGATTCTTGTACCTCAGGTTTTAACAACTGATCAAGTACATCAAGTTGTCCTTGGCTAGCAGAAATTTGTACAGTTTCTTGTTCTGGCTTTGTTTGAGTCATAGTTTCTGGCATCTCCAATTCTCCTTTACGATAGCAATACTCTTATTTTTGATAGGCAAGATAGTAAACGGTTATGAAACTTTATACAAAGTTTCACAAAACACAATAAAATGCCTTTAAATTTATGACAGCAAGTAGGCTGAAAACATAAATTTAAAACCATAACGTCTTACCTATTATTTATGAACTGTCCGATACATGGCTTGTCCGCATAATGGAAAGTTCCCTTATCGGAAAGTGTATATAATATATATCCTATATTATATACTATATACACGTATGTTAACATAAAAATGATTCCTAATTATTTGATATTGAGCCCATAACCTAGTAATGACAAGGTATGAAAGCGCATAAATTATTTTACTTCGATAAGAAGTATACCTATATAATAATAAAAAAAGGGAAAAACAAACAAATTTACGTTCGTTTTTTCCTTTTTTCTTATTGTTCACTCTCTGCGATTAGCATCGATGTGTTACCGCTTTTTTCAAGATGACATTCGCCCCAAGTACAAAGAGAATCAAGAATCGATTCTAAAGACCACCCGTAATCAGTAAGGGAATATTCTACTTTTGGTGGTACTTGATTGTACACCTTTCTTTGAATAACTCCATCTTCTTCTAATTCACGTAGTTGCTGTGTTAACATCTTTTGTGTAATACCAGGCATTAAACGTTTTAGTTCACTCGTTCTCCTTGTACCTTTCGTTAAGTGGCAAAGAATAACGACTTTCCATTTTCCGCCGATAACCTCTAAAGTTGCCTCCACAGGAATATTATATTTTTTCATATGAAAATCTCCTTTGATGAATGTAGATTTCAGTTCTTCAACAAAAGAAGCTAAATAAAGTGAAACTTAAATGTTACTTTTTAGTGCCTATAGCACTTTAAAGTACGTACTTTTTATTATGTTGAATATGTTTCATAATAGCATACGTAAGAGGGAAATGAGTAGTACGGTACTAAAAAGTGCCTATGTTACTTTTTGGTACCTATCGTACTTTAAAGTGCGTTCTTCAAAAAAAGAGTGAAGCCATTCATAATAGCCTTTATGAGCAGTAAAGTTATTTTTGTAGAAGATAAAAAGGCCTTTTTATCACACTATTATGATTGGATTTCTCGTATTAAGGAGGAGTTCAATTGAATTCATATACAGTATCATCTTCGGCTGTTCAGACGAATCGAAGAAGTATGTTTGCTTTATTAGCGCTAGCAATTAGTGCGTTTGGAATTGGTACAACCGAGTTTATTAGCGTCGGTTTATTACCATCTATTTCGGAGGATTTACATGTTTCTGTTACAACAGCGGGCTTAACCGTTTCTTTATACGCGTTAGGGGTAGCATTTGGCGCTCCAGTTTTAACGTCGTTAACAGCTAGTATGTCGCGAAAGACGTTATTAATGTGGATTATGATTGTTTTCATTATTGGTAATGGAATTGCGGCGGTAGCAACGAGTTTTACTGTTTTACTTATCGCGAGGGTCGTTTCTGCATTTGCACATGGTGTTTTTATGTCGATTGGTTCGACAATTGCAGCTGCACTCGTCCCAGAAAATAAACGTGCTAGCGCAATTGCTTTTATGTTTACTGGTTTAACCGTTGCGACTATTACAGGTGTCCCAATTGGAACATTTATTGGTCAACAATTTGGCTGGAGAGCGTCATTTATGGTGATTGTGGTCATTGGAATCGTTGCCTTAGTCGCAAACAGCATGCTAATTCCGTCTAACTTAAAAAGAGGTACGTCTGTATCATTTCGCGATCAATTCAAACTCATCACGAATGGGAGATTATTACTTGTTTTCATCATTACTGCATTAGGGTATGGTGGAACGTTTGTAACGTTTACGTATTTATCACCGCTATTACAAGAAGTAACAGGATTTAAATCGAGTACCGTTACAATCATTTTGTTAGTGTACGGAGTTGCAATTGCGATTGGAAATATGATTGGCGGGAAGTTATCGAATCATAATCCAATTCGTGCATTATTTTATATGTTCTTTATTCAAGCAATTGTATTATTCGTACTAACATTTACGGCGCCATTTCAAGTAGCGGGGCTTATCACAATTATTTTTATGGGGCTATTCGCGTTTATGAATGTTCCAGGGCTACAAGTGTATGTCGTTATATTGGCTGAGCGTTTCGTGCCGAGTGCCGTTGATATCGCATCAGCAATGAATATTGCAGCATTTAACGCAGGAATCGCTCTTGGGGCTTATTTAGGCGGTATTGTAACGAACTCGTTAGGATTAATTCATACAGCTTGGGTAGGCGGCATTATGGTAGTAGGTGCTGTTATTTTAACAGCGTGGAGTATGGCATTAGAAAAAAGAGATCAAGCAAAATAAAGGAGAGAAAAATATAATGAAAAATTTACAAAGTAAAACAACATTGCATAACGGTGTAGAAATGCCTTGGTTCGGTTTAGGTGTATTTAAAGTAGAAGATGGACCGGAACTTGTAGAGGCTGTAAAAGTAGCGATTAAAGAAGGGTACCGCAGTATTGATACGGCTGCGATTTATGGGAATGAAAAAGCAGTTGGAGAAGGAATTCGCGCTGGGATCAAAGAAGCAGGAATTTCTCGAGAAGATTTATTCATTACTTCAAAAGTATGGAACGCAGATCAAGGATATGAAACGACACTTGCTGCATATGAAGAGAGCTTAAAAAAATTAGAACTAGATTATTTAGATTTATACCTTGTTCACTGGCCTGTAGAAGGAAAATATAAAGATACATGGAGAGCGCTAGAAACACTTTATAAAGAAGAGCGTGTA
>NZ_JBFUIN010000007.1:0-66004 GCF_056401855.1 Bacillus sp. P4_D3 | reverse complement strand
ATTTTACAGTTTAAATTAGGATACCGAATTGCTTACAAAAGGAGGTTGAAATTCCATGTTCAAAAAAACATTAAGCATGATATGTTGCGTAATTTTTTTACAAGGATGCTCACAAGAACAAGAAGTTAAAAAGGAGATGACAAACATGGAGACAGCACTACTAACAGCTACTGAGAAACAAGAAACCAATACTGTTATATCATTACTCAAAAAAGGGGCTGACATAAATATAACGGACAATAAAGGACGTACTCCTCTTATGATTGCTACATACAAAAATGATGTAAAAACCGCCAAAGCTCTTATCGACGCTGGTGCTGACGTAAATATCCAAGATGATATGAAAAACAATCCATTTCTATACGCCGGTGCAGAAGGTTACTTGGACATTTTAAAACTAACGATTGATGCTGGTGCGGATCCAGCACTTACGAATCGTTACGGCGGAACAGCTCTTATTCCCGCGTCAGAACATGGCTATATTGATGTTATAAAAGAACTCCTTACTCGAACAAATATCGATGTAAACCATATAAATAACCTCGGATGGACAGCTTTAATGGAAGCCATCGTACTAAGTAATGGAGATGAAGCACAGCAACAAGTCATTCAACTTCTTATTGAATATGGTGCTGATGTAAATATTCCCGACAATGATGGTGTTACCCCATTGCAACACGCCCGTGCTCATAGCTTTGCAGAAATAGAAAAGATTTTGTTAGAAGGACGTAAGTAAAAAGCTAATTTTTGCCTTCCTCCCCCACCCTATGCTACATTTAACCCGTTACATCAATATTAATAGGGTGGGAATAAACATGAACAAACCTAAAATTGGGATGATTGGACTTGGAAGTATCGCACAAAAAGCCTATCTTCCAACACTTACAAAAGAAACAGATTGGGATTTTGTAGGGGCGTTTACACCTAACGCGGAGAAAAGGAAACAAGTTTGCCAGCAATACCGCATTCAAGACTTTCATTCTATGGACACACTAGCTTCTGAATGTGATGCAATCTTCGTTCATAGTTCAACTGCTACACATTATGAAATCGTTTCTGAACTTTTGAAAAAAGGAATCGATGTTTATGTTGATAAGCCGCTAGCTGCTACTACTGAGCAAGCAGAAAAACTAGTTGAGATGAGTGAAAAGTATAATCGAAAGTTAATGGTAGGATTTAATCGCCGTTTCGTTCCTATGTACGTTACTGCCAAAGAGCAAGCTAATGATATTTCATGGATTCGAATTGAAAAGCACCGCACAAATAAAGTGGGGCCATATACGTATGACTTTACTATGTTAGATGATTACTTACATATTGTAGATACTGCTCGCTGGTTAGCTAACGATGACCTTAACATCGTTCATAATATGATGTACATCAATGAAAAGAACGAACTTCTTTACGGACATCATACATATACAACTCCAAGTGGACTGTTACTTTCTACCGCGATGCATCGCCATGCAGGTACAAACTTAGAACAAATTGAACTTGTAACGACAGGGAAAATTATTCGCGTAAAAAATATGAATACATTTGAAATTGAACAAGAAAACTCCGTTTCGCAAAGCGGTTCACCATCATGGGATACGACGTTAAAACAACGCGGTTTTGAAGATGCTGTTCATCATTTTATCGAATGTGTACAAGGTGATACGAAACCGATTACAGATGGATTAGAAGGGTTAAAAACACAGCAATTACTACAATCTCTACTGCAAGCTGTAAGCAAAAATTAAAACGGATACATTTTTCAGAATTTACTTTCATTCCCATTTCCTCTTTATTTCTCTCACAAATTTCTATAGAATATGTTGATAGGAATTATAAATTTCATATTGAATCGTGGAAAGGATGGGATTGACACATGTGGAACGAGTTTAAAAAGTTCGCTTTAAAGGGAAACGTCATTGATCTAGCTGTCGGGGTTGTAATCGGTGCTGCATTCGGTAAAATCGTTAGTTCTTTAGTAAAAGATATCATTACACCATTAATCGGTTTATTAATGGGAGGAATTAACTTCACAGGATTAAAATTTACAGTAGGCGAGGCCTCTGTTAAATATGGTAACTTTATCCAAACGATATTTGACTTCCTAATTGTTGCATTTGCAATCTTCATTTTCGTTAAAGTCTTTAACAAAATGACTTTAAAAAGAGAAGAAGAAAAGAAAGAAGAAAAAGCAACAAAAGAAGAAGTTCTTCTTGGCGAAATTCGCGACTTACTAAAACAACAAAACTCTTCTAAAGATAGAGCATAATTGAACGGACAAAAGGCATGCCCCTCTCGGGACATGCCTTTTTTATATGCTATAACGTTTCCGAATTCATATGAATAAATGCAATAATACCTGCAACCATAAGTACCATAATGCTACCTGCAAATAGTGTAATACCGATAAACATTAAACTCGTACTTAAATCTATCGAAATACTTTCAGTAAAAATTGAAACTACATACGTGATAAGGGCGATTCCTGCAAGA
Organism: Bacillus sp. P4_D3; assembly: GCF_056401855.1. NCBI lineage: Bacteria > Bacillati > Bacillota > Bacilli > Caryophanales > Bacillaceae > Bacillus > Bacillus sp. P4_D3. The sequence continues at coordinate 63,517 of NZ_JBFUIN010000007.1, read as the reverse complement.
ATACTTCCTGGAACAAATCGCTTTAAGCCATTTTGTTTTAACGTCATATATGCAAAAATAGCAGTCATGCAAAGCGTAATTATCCAAAGAACGATCATCTCTTCTCCCCCCTCACAAGCCTTTTCTTTCTATTATACATGACATTGCCCTATAATAGTTAAATTTGCACTTGTGTGACATATAACAAGGAATAACCCCAACTGTAGCGAATGTCTTATGAAGAATCCCAAATACATTACCATTATCAAAGCAACGTATTTACAATACCGGCTTCACTTATCGCGAGTATTGTTTATAAAGTAAACATTCAGCATAAGGAGATTGATCTCATATGTACGCTGTAAAATTATTATTTGAATCTGTTCATTCAGGTGAACCTAATCCTAGTAAAATTGATGAACATTATGAAGAGAATCACGATACACTTTTTGAAGAAAGTATTATTCTCGTTAAGGCGAACAGTTTAGAGGAAGCTCACGAGCTAGGTGAAAAGATAGCTCTACAGTCTGAAGATACGTACGATAATATGTACGATGTGCAAGTAACATGGAAGTTTCGAAAAGTGTTACATGTATTTGAATTAAATGATACATCATTTGAGACAGGAACAGAATTGTACGCAAGATTTTTACATGTTAAGAAAAATGAAACTGTCGATACAGTAGTTAAACAATACTATCCTGAATACTAATAAGAGCTCACAGCTATCGCTGTGAGCTCCCTTATTCTTACTTCGTTGAATCTCTAAATTGGATACGGTGAGGTAAGATAACTGAGTGATCTTCTACTTTTTCTTTGTTCATGTATTTCGTTAGTAGACGCATTGCTACTGCACCGATATCATACATTGGTTGTACAACTGTTGAAAGCTGTGGACGCACCATTAATGCAAGACGTGTGTTGTCAAAACCAAGCACTTCGATATCAGTTGGTACGTTTAATCCCGCGTCTTGTGCTGCGTGGATTACACCTAGTGCCATTTCATCAGAAGATACGAAGATTGCTGTTGGCTTTTCATCCATGCTCCAAAGTCTTTCAAACGCTTCTATACCTGAATCATATGTGTAATCTCCATCAATTATAAGATTTTCATCATATGAAATACCTGCTTCTTCTAAAGCTTTTTTATAACCTTGTAACTTCTTCGCGCTTCCTGCTTTATCAATGAAAGGACCAGAGACGAAACCGATACGTTTATGTCCTTGCTCAACAAAGTGCTTCATTGCATCGTAAGCGGCTTGTGTATAATCAATATTTACTGATGACGTTTCATTTTGCTCATCAAATGACGCTGCTAATACGATTGGTACTGGAGATTTTTTGAACTCTTCAACGTGAATATCTGTAATATCTTCACCCATGAAAACAATCCCGTCCACTTGTTTCCCAAGCATCGTATTTAATAAGTGGAACTCTTTCTCTTTGTTTTGGTCAGAGTTACTTAAAATGATGTTATATTTGTACATTGTTGCGATATCTTCAATTCCACGAGCAAGTTCTGCATAAAACGTATTTGAGATATCAGGAATAATAACACCCACTGTAGTTGTCTTCTTACTTGCTAGTCCACGTGCTACCGCATTTGGGCGGTATCCTAAAAGATCAATTGCTTCTAATACTTTCTTTCTTGTTGTAGGCTTTACATTTGGGTTACCGTTCACAACACGTGATACGGTAGCCATTGAAACGTTTGCTTCGCGCGCTACATCATAGATTGTTATGTTCATCTCTTCGCACACTCCTTCTATTTATGTTATCTATTTTTATGTATCGGTTCACTTGAATGAAAAAAAGACATCAACTCTATTTGCAGATGCCAACAATCGTCCCGAGTTCTTCCTTTTACTAATGATACGATAAAAACGCAGGGTCATACAATATTTTCCCGCAAAAGTTTCGAAAAAATTCGCTTCTTTTCTCGTATTTTCGTATTTTTTATGCAAAAAAGGTCAATTTTTGTAAAAAATTATGTAACAAGGGCTACATAGACTAAGAAATCTTTTTATAATTTACTTCCGAATGCTTTTAATTCTTTCATAAACTCATTGAACTGCGGAAAATTTATAAAATAAAAAAGACAGCTTAAAAACTGTCTTTTTTATTTTATAGGAAAGAAACAAACGGTTTATCGCTGTTCTTCTCTTTTATAATAACAACCTCGATTTTATTCTCGGACTTTATCTGTAATTGAACTTTAGCATCTTTAGGAAATTGTTCTAACATACTTTGAGCAGCCATTTGAGAGAGTGCCATTAATTCTGACTTACCGTTATATTTAACGACAATATCCATCTTTAATTTATCCATCTTATTTTGCTTATAAGAAATCTTAGCATTAACAGGGATATAATCTCCTGGAGAGAATTTCTTTATTGCTTCCGAAAAATCATCTAACTTTTTCTTATCTTCTCCTTGTGCTCCCCCAAATTCTTGAGAAGGATACGAATACGATTTTTCATCAATAGTATCCCAATTTCCAAGGTTAGTCTCGTTCTTTTGAACAGTAGCGCTTGCAATATAAGTACCATTCTTTAAAGAACTTGTACTTTCTTGCTTGAATATAGCAAACGTAATTGGAGATTTGTTATATTTATCATTTTTATTAATAGCTTCTATAAGCCCCTTAGCGACTTCAGTACCTTTAGAAATAGCTTCCTCATTAGATACACTTGAAGACATAGATAAACCAATAACAACACCAGATAAGCTTAGTTCATTTGAATTCTGTTTGCCGAAGTAGTCCTGTTCTATAATATTAGTCAAAACTGGTACTTCTTGTTTCGTAACTAATTCATCAATTGTTTTCTCTGGAATATATTGATTTAATTGTAATACGTAATTTTCTGTATCGAATTGTTTTGAAGCAATATCCATTAAACCATTTTCATATTCTGCTAAATCTAGTTTAGAATTAGTCTTAACATTAACTGTATTAATTACCTTTTGTTCTTTTAAAGGAATAACAGTTCTATAGTAATCCTTAGAAACAGCAGTTCTTGGAATCATACTTTTTTCTTTCGTATCTTTCTGTACAACTTCATCTTTCTTCTCAATAGTATTATTGCTGCAAGCCCCCAGTAATAAACTTAAGCTTGCGATGCATAACGCCATTTTCTTCATTGCTTAAAACCCACTTTCAAAAGTCAATTTACTTAGTTTTAATGTATCTATAGTGTACCATTAAATATATGGCAACAAAATAAAAAAGAAGCAAGCCCTTCGCTTGCCTCTCCCTATTTTACATTCTCTTCTAAAGCTTCTTTTTTAATATTCCAGTGCGATGTATGCCATACTACCATTCCATCTTTTATGTATAACACTTGCGGAGATTCATGCTTAATGCTGTACTGCTCTGCAACATGGTTCGAAACATCTCTCGCCTCTTGTACGTATAAGTAATATGCTGGCACTTCTCTTTCTTCACCGCAATACGCTTGAAACTCTGTATATGCACCGTGACTAATTGGGCATGTCGTACTATGTTTAAAAAGAACGTAAGGCTCATTCTTTTCTACTAACGCTTCAAGTTCTTCAATTGTTTCAATCTTCATCATACTCATCATTACTCACCTCTCATGCGAAGTCTAGAGCGCTTCTCTCTCTTTTCAGCCTTCTGCTCAGCTTTCTCAAGTTTACGCTCTTCTTTTTCAATCTTTTTCTCTTGTCTCGTAGCACGGTAATGATTGTATACTTCAATTGCTGCGCTGCTCCACTGTACAACTTGTGCTACTTTATCTGCATTATTTTCAATTTCGTCTGTAACAGACTCTGAAACATTGCGAAGCTTCGTATTTAAAGAGTGAATCGTCGTTCCGATTCCATCTACACCTTCTACTACTTTATTTAGCGACTGTGACTTCTGTTGAATATCATCAGCTAACGCATTTGTCTTATGTAATAATTGCTCCGTCTCTACGCTTATTCCTTGCATTTGCTTCTCTAAACCTTCTAACGTACTTGCAACATTTTCTAACGTCTTCTGAACCGATAACAACGTTCTGCATACATACACTACTAATACAGCGAAAGCAACTGCAATAATAGCCGCACTTACGTATAAAAGAACTTGCATTTCATCACTTCCTTTATCTTTTTCATACTTTCTCTTATTATACAATCATTTTCCGTTTCGTTCTAATCCCTATCTTTTCATTAGAATTTTCATACTTATTCGTTAACTTTAACACAAATCATTCAACAAATTCCACTAAGTAGGTTACAATAGGAAAGGATACATAATTAGCAGGGAGGCTTTACATATGAAAGATCCACGTATTGAAAAGTTAGCATACAATTTAATTAACTACTCTATCCGCTTACAAAAAGGTGAGAAAGTATTAATTGAAAACTTTGGCTTACAAAAAGAACTTGTAACAGCACTTGTAAAAGAAGCATATGCAGCTGGTGGTTTCCCATTCGTTTCTTTAAAAGATCATCAAGTAGACCGCTCTTTATTAATGGGTGCTACTGAAGAACATTTCGAACAAATCGCTGCATATGAAGCGAGCGTAATGAAAGATATGGATGCTTACATTGGTCTTCGCTCTGGCGATAACATTAACGAACAAGCCGACGTTCCAAGTGAGCGCATGAAAGTTCACGGCCAAACAGTTGGTAAAAAGGTTCATAGAGATATCCGTGTTCCGAAAACACGCTGGGTTGTTCTTCGCTACCCAAATGCTTCTATGGCACAGCTTGCTAAAATGAGCACAGAAGCTTTCGAAGACTTCTACTTCGAAGTATGTAACTTAGATTACGGTAAAATGGATAAGGCAATGGATAGCCTTGTTACATTAATGAATAAAACAGATAAGGTTCGCTTAACTGGCCCTGGAACTGACTTAACATTCTCTATTAAAGACATTCCAGCTATTAAATGCTCAGGTCATTTAAACATTCCAGATGGTGAAGTATACTCTGCACCAGTTCGCGATTCTGTTAACGGTACAGTTTCTTATAACACACCATCACCTTACAACGGCTATACATTTGAAAATGTACAACTTAAATTTGAGAATGGCCAAATCGTTGACGCAACTGCAAACGATTCAGAGCGCATTAACAAAATCTTCGATACAGACGAAGGCGCACGCTACGTTGGTGAGTTCGCAATCGGCGTAAACCCATACATCTTACATCCAATGGGAGACATTCTATTCGATGAAAAAATCGATGGCAGCTTCCACTTCACACCTGGACAAGCTTATGACGATGCATGGAATGGCAACAACTCTAACATCCACTGGGATTTAGTATGCATTCAGCGCCCTGAATACGGCGGCGGTGAGATTTACTTCGACGACGTATTAATCCGTAAAGACGGACGATTCGTTGTAACTGAACTAGAAGCTTTAAACCCAGAGAACTTAAAATAATATGAAAAGCGCTCGGATAGAATCCCGAGCGCTTTTTCATTAATACTCTAATAATTTTTTAGCTACATCTTCTGGTACTTTAAAACTATTTTTATTTTTTATTTTACTAATTTTCAATTCAACCTCAACATAAGGGACATCTTTATATACTGTCATAGTACCAATTTCATGTAACTCTTTTTTATCTTTACTCGAATCTAATAATTTCGGTGTATCCTCTTGATACATTTTAAACGTTTTCCCTTGCGGAGTATCTAAAGGAGCCGATTCCATTTCCCACTCATCCATTTTGATTGATTCAAACAACTTTGTGATTTCTTTCTTATCGGTAATTGTTTTTTTATCGCTCGAATCAATAAGCGATTCTATTTCAATTTTTTGTGCCTTTTCTAAGCTAACATCAGACTTTTCTTTCTTCGCACTACATCCTATTAAAAGAATAGATGTGGTTAGCAGAAACAAAAACAACATATAAATTTTTTTCATTTCTAATCCCCCTACTTTATATGGAGCTACTTTTCTCGCTTTTTGTTTGCCGAAAATGAAAATAAAATAAAAGCGTCACTGCGATAGTACCTATTAATATTGGGACATATAAGGGTAGATCCCATTTAATATATACTCTAGTGCAACCAAAAAGCACAAACAAAACAAAAGTTTTACATATTTCATTTCTTACCTACCATTTCTATTTTCACATATGGATTTTCCTTCTCGATAAGCGCCAAAAATTCATCCGGATTTTGCGGCATCGCAATCATATGTACTTTATATGCATTCGTTGTAATCTCAAATGATTTTCCAACTTGACGAACAACCCTTATATCTTTTAATACAACGTCGTCATTTAAAATTCCGTATTTTAAAATACCATTTTCCACTTTATGTTTTTTAATGAACATTTCCCAAACGAGAGGGACATTTACAATAAAACATAATCCCATCCCAATTAGAGCTGAAGCCCAATCCCCTTTTCTTGTAAAGAACATAACTATTGGATATACCACCATAAAAGCTAACGTTATACTAACGAAAATTATTCCTAACTTACTTCTCTGAATTGGAAAGTTCATACCCACACCCCCCTTAACCAAATTATACCATGTTTTCCATTTTAGTTCATGAAAAAAGGCCATTTATGAATGACCTTTTTAAACAGTATACCTATAAAATTTCTTATCTACCTCTAGCACCGGAAAACTTTTTGGCAACTCTTCTATACTCACACTTTGGAAACCATTCTTCTCATAAAAGCGATGCGCCGCTAGAAATTTTACTGTTGTTCCTAAATAAATGTCTTCCAAATTCTTTTCCTTCGCCCAAGAAATTGCTGTTTGAAGTAGCATACTTGATGCACCCCATTCTTTTCCGCGGAACTCTTTCTTCACGAACATTTTTCTTAACGCTACTTGATGCTTCCCAATATCTAATAAAGCTACCGTTCCAGCTACTTTACCATCATAAGTTGCTACCCAAAAGTTTCCGCTGTCTCTTTGATAGAACGTTTCTATTTCTAGTAAGTCCGGCTGCTCTTCTTTCGTAATTGGGACATTGTATTCTTTTTGCTGAATATGAACAATGAGATCTACTACTTCATCTTGAAACTTACTTTCATATGGAATGATACAAATCTTCTCATTCATCGAATTTCTTTCCATTCTGAAGCTAGTAAACTATAAACAGCAATATCCTGAAAATGGTCATACAACCATTCTTCATCTCTTAAAATTCCATCTAACTTAAAGCCTAAGCGTTCTGGGATCGCACGGCTTTTCACATTTTCAACACCGCAACGGATTTCAATTTTATTCAGCTTTAAATTTTCAAATGCATATTGAAGTACAGCCTTCACACTACGTGTCATAACACCTTTTCCACCAGCATCTTCTGCAAGATAATATCCAAGACTCGTAGCTTTCTTACCCCAGCTCACTGGATGAATACCTACCATCCCAACGAGCTTTCCTTTGTAGCGGATACCACTTTCAAAACCGTCTCCCTCTGCAAATTTCTTTAACCACATCGGAAAAATATCATCATAAGCAGCAGCAGATTTCGTCCCATCCACCCAAGGAAGCCATCTTCTTAAATGATTACGGTTTTGATCTAATAATTGATATAATTCCTCTTTATGATGTTTTTCTAATAGTTGTAATTCGATTTCATCATCTACTCGGAGTGTGAACATGTTTTTTAGCCCCTTTTCATTTTTCTTATTATTCTAACATTTAAAACTAAAGAAATGCACCATAATATATCAACGTTTTTTGAAATATATCGGCTTATCGACTAGATTCGACAACGCTGTACACCCACAACAGCACAAAAAAGACGCACAGCCATAGCTATGCGTCTTTCTTCTTACTTCTCTGCAACTTGAACTTCTTTTACGTAAGCTGCTTCGAATTTTTGGATGTCACCTGCGCCCATGAAAATAAGAACGCCGTTTTTATGTTTCTTTAATACCTCTGTTGTTGTATCTGTAATTAGCTCTGCGCCATCGATACGTTTTTGCAGATCTTCAATTGTTAATTCACCTTTGTTTTCACGTGCTGATCCGAAAATATCACATAAGTATACTTGGTCAGCTTTACTTAGGCTTTCTGCGAACTCATCTAAAAATTTCTCTGTACGTGAGAATGTATGTGGCTGGAATACAGCGACAACTTCACGCTCTGGATGTTTTTGACGAGCTGCTTCAATCGTTGCATTAATTTCTGTCGGATGGTGTGCATAGTCATCAATGATAACTTGCTCTCCCATCGGTTTTTCATTAAAGCGACGTTTAACACCTTCAAATGTCGTTAGTTGATGTTTAACCGCTTCTACATCAACGTCTTCGTAATGGCAAAGCGCGATAACTGCTAATGCATTTAATACGCTGTGATCGCCGTATCCTGTAATTTTGAACGTGTCATAATACGTATTACGAACGAATACATCGAATATAGTACCATCAGTTCTCTTTTGAATGTTACGTGCTTGGAAATCATTATCTTCTCCAAATCCATAGAAAATAACAGGTACTTTCGCTTGAATTTTTTGAAGTTCTTCATCATCACCACATGCAATAATACCTTTTTTCACTTGCAATGCCATCTCTTGGAATGCATTAAATACATCATTGATGTCTGAAAAATAATCTGGATGATCGAAATCAATATTTGTCATAATTGCATAGTCTGGATAGTAAGACAAGAAATGACGACGATACTCACAAGCTTCAAATACAAAATACTTACTATTTTCTACCCCATGCCCAGTTCCATCTCCAATAAGGTAAGATGTTGGGTGTGCGCCTTGCATTACATGGGCTAACAAACCTGTAGTTGATGTTTTTCCATGTGCACCAGTTACTGCAACACTTGTGTACTGATTCATAAGGTCACCTAAGAAGTGATGATAACGATGTACTGGGATATTTAATTCTTTTGCTGCTACGATTTCTTCATGCGTATCAGGAAATGCGTTTCCCGCGATAATCACTTGTCCTTCTTTAATATTATTTTTATCAAAAGGAAGGATGGAAATACCACGCTTTTCCAATGCTATTTGTGTAAAGAAACGCTTTTCATAATCAGACCCTTGAACAGTATGCTTCATGTCATGAAGAATTTGTGCTAATGAACTCATTCCTGTTCCTTTAATTCCTACAAAATGGTAAACTGTCATCTTAAAGAACCTCCAACATTTCGAACTAATACAACGGCCTATCTATAAGACAGTATATGAATCTTTTCTTATTTTGGTAATCATCATACATTTCTGATGCAGTGAATTTCTTTTTATATTCACTTATCAGTGATAAACTCGTACGTACTTCTTTTATGTCCATAACACATTTATTATAGCAAAAAACAAGCTGCTATACTATGATAACAGAAAAACTGATAGGGTCAATCACCTATCAGTTTTTCTCGCTTTTACATATCTTCTTTTGTTTCTAATTGAACACGCTCTAGACGTGAATTTGGACGGTATTTACGACCAGCTTTTGCTTCTGGTTTTCCATTTAATTCTACGTTATCACCAGTAAAACCAATATTCATTTTTAATAAGCTACTTCCTACTCCGTATATATCGACAGGAACATTTTGAGCTTCAAATTCACGAATACGCTTCTCATCAAACCCACCAGTTACAACGATATCTACATGTTGGAACCCTTCCTCATCAAGAGCCTTACGAAGTGCAAATACAAGTGATGGATTTACACCACGCGGATCGAATGTTCCAAGTACTTCTGGGTGACGAATGAAGTATTGATCAATCATTGTACGAGACGTATCGACACGTACACCTTTTAATGTTGATCCAAATTCACGCGCTACGCGAAGTGCATCTGTAATGACATCATTGTTATAATCAATTAGTACGACTAATTCATCTTCTGGGAATTTTTTATGATATGCCTTTGCTGCTTCAACAACATCACCATTAAACATTTGAATTAAAGCGTGAGGCATCGTCCCCATACCACTTCTGCCCCACCATTCATTCATTGCATGCGTCGCTTGTGCGCTCATACCTCCGATGTATGCCGCATAACCGTCACCAGCTTGTTGCGTATAATGATCATCACGATCTCCCATGAAAATAACCGGTTTTTCTTTATCTACACTACGTGCAGCTTGGACAACGTTATATACGTTTGTCGCAACTGATGTACGACGAGCTAAAATCCCATCAATTACACCTTCTAAAAAGCCGAAGTATTCATAAGGACCATGAATTGTTAAAACTGTTTCAAACGGACTAATATTATCGCCATCCTTTAAAGAATGAATTTCTAATTCCTCAGGATTTTTGGCGAATGTTTGTAGCAATGCGATTACCTCATCTGCTCCGCAAAGAACTGAATGTTCTTTTTGGAAAAACTGCATTGTTACAACACTTTTCGGGCGAAATTCTTCAATGATTTCTCTAGTTTTTAAAAAGTAAACGGCAGAGAACCAGCCTTCTCCAACACGTTCATCAAATTTAAATGTTTTATTTGTTAGTCGATTTATTTCACCTTTTAATTTTAATTCAATTTCTTTCATGTCGCTTTACTCCCTACTTTACTATCCAACATTTTCTCTTAGTATACAGCAAAACCGTTTCCTATACATTCGTTTCCTGCATAGCGGCAAATTCATCCTCGGAAATAAGGACATCTCTCGGTTTCGTTCCTCTTGCTTCAGAAATAATCCCTTGCGATTCCATCTCTTCAATTAGACGTGCCGCGCGATTATAACCAATGCGGAATTTTCTCTGTACAGAAGATGTGGACGCTCCCCCTTGCTCTACAACAAATTGACATGCATCAAAAAATAGTTCATCTTCAGACTCACTCTGCTCTGATTTTGCTAATAAATCCTCTTGCTTAAATAAGTAGTTTGGCTTCATTTGCTTTTTCACATGATCAACGGTTCTTTCAATCTCATCATCTGATACGTATACACCTTGTACACGAACTGGTTTAGATGTGCCGTTTCCTAAAAATAGCATATCACCACGGCCAAGTAATTTCTCCGCGCCCCCAATATCGATAATCGTACGCGAATCAACTTGAGATGATACCGTAAACGAAATACGCGTTGGAATGTTTGATTTAATTAAACCTGTAATAACGTCTACAGATGGACGCTGCGTCGCAACTAATAAGTGAATACCACAAGCACGAGCTTTTTGTGCAATACGACAAATCGCTTCCTCAACATCACCAGGAGCAACCATCATTAAGTCCGCTAACTCGTCAATGACAATTACAATATAAGGTAATGTCTCACCTGGGATTTCTCTCCCACTTACAATCGTATTGTAACGAGTCAAATCACGAGCACCAGCATGAGCAAACAATTCATAACGACGTTCCATCTCTTCAACCGCCCACTTTAACGCGGCTGTAGCTGCTTTTACGTCAGTAATAACAGGTGCTACAAGATGTGGAACAGAATTGTATGGTGCCAGCTCAACCATCTTCGGATCAATTAGTATCAACTTCACTTCATGCGGCTTCGCTTTATATAAAATGCTCGTTAAAATCGCGTTAATGCACACACTTTTCCCTGAACCAGTTGCACCCGCAATAAGTCCATGTGGCATTTTTCGAATATCCGTTACAATTGGATCACCTGAAATATCAAGCCCCAGCGCAACTGTAAGCGGTGATTCACTCTTTGTAAATACAGGACTTCTTAAAATTTCACGAAGGAATACTGGCTTACTTTCCTTATTCGGAACTTCAATTCCAATTGCACTCTTCCCTGGAATTGGTGCTTCAATTCGAATATCTTTCGCAGCTAAACTTAACTTAATATCATCACTTAAATTTGTAATTTTATTTACTTTCACACCTGGGTCTGGTTGTACTTCAAAACGAGTTACCGCCGGCCCTTGTGACACATTAATAACATGTGCTCCAACATGGAAATTATTAAATGTCGTATTTAATAATTCTTCCTGTTCTTCTAGCCACTCCGTATTATCTAATGCTGCCTGCTGTGGAATCGACAACAACGTTAATGGCGGAAATTCATACTTCGGCGGCGTTTGTAGTACGTTGCGCATATCGTTCTCTTTTTGATTTACAACATATGCTTTCTCTTGTACTTGTTCAGCCACCACTACTTGTTGCATCGGTTTTTCTTCTACTTGTGGTTCCACTACCACTTGCTGCATTGGCTTTTCTTCCACTTGAGCTTCTACTACCACTTGCTGCATTGGTTTTTCTTCCACTTGAGCTTCTACTACCACTTGCTGCATCGGTTTTTCTTCCACTTGAGCTTCTACTACCACTTGCTGCATTGGTTTTTCTTCCACTTGAGCTTCTACTACCACTTGCTGCATCGGTTTTTCTTCCRCTTGGGYTTCTACTACCACTTGCTGCATCGGTTTTTCTTCTACTTGGGTTTCTACCACTACTTGCTGCATTGGTTTTTCCGTTACTCGTTCACCCACAGTAGATTGCGTTACGTTCGTTCGTACCGCATGTCTTTCCATTAACTTCTTTCTGTCTTGTTTTAACATGACAACGTTAAATGGAACATGACGCTTTTTCTCACGTTTCGGCTCTTCTTTTTGTGCAGCAGGCTGTTCTTCAACAACTTGTTTCTTTTCTTCAGCTTCTTCAATTAAAACATTCGCAAAGCTTTGAACATCTTTCTTCGTTTGCTCATCTGCTTCTGAAACTGGTACGAATACTTCACTTTCTTCCATGAACTCAATTGTTTCTTGCTGAGAAATCACTGGTTGCTCTTCAACTGCTATATTTTCTAACGACCCTGTATTCATCGTTTCTTCAATTACTTCTTCTTGCGGTGTTTCCTCTAATGCGAATTCCGTAACTGATTCTATTTCCTTAGATTCCTCTAATTCCACAGCTTCTTCTGCTTCCTCAGATTCTTCTAACTCCGCAACTTCTTCTGCTTCCTCAGATTCTTCTAATTCCACAACTTCTTCTGCTTCCTCAGACCCCTCTAATTCCACAACTTCTTCTGCTTCCTCAGACCCCTCTAATTCCACAACTTCTTCTGCTTCCTTAGGTTCTTCTAATTCCGCAACTTCTTCCGCTTCCTTAGRTTCTTCTAACTCCRCARCTTCTTCYGCTTCYTTAGATTCYTCTAAYTCCGCARCTTCTTCYGCTTCTTTAGATTCCTCTAATTCCRCAACTTCTTCTRCTTCCTCAGATTCTTCTAACTCCGCAACTTCTTCTGCTTCCTTAGATTCTTCTAATTCCACAACTTCTTCTGCTTCCTTAGATTCTTCTAACTCCGCAGCTTCTTCTGCTTCCTTAGATTCTTCTAACTCCGCAGCTTCTTCTAATTCCACTTCTTCTGCTTCCTTAGATTCTTCTTCAAAAGCATCTGGTATTTCTATAGTAATTGTTTCTTCAAGTTTTTCATCTGCTTTTACAATGACTACATCTTCTAAGGTTTCTTCTTCGACTTGATTTGCTGCAACTTCAGCAACAGTTTCTTCTATTTCTGTATTACATTCATTTTCTTCTGTTAATATCGAATACACATGCTCTACTTTAGAATCTATTGACTCTTCTTGTAAAGTTTCTTCGTTATCTTCTGTAGATGATAACTTCACTACATCTTGCTCCTGCTTCAAGGCTTGTACAATTGTAGCCTCTTCTTCCACATGCTGTCCTACTGTTTTATGAAGCAAATCATCACTTAGGCTTTCTTCTAATGAAGGGGCTTGACGTTCAACTTCGTAACCGTTTTTCTCTAACCATGTATCCACAACCGATTTTTCTTCTACTTTATTACTTCGTTCGTTCACTCCATTCTTAACAGATGAACTTCCTTGTAGAACTCCCGAAAAGTCAGATAATGTATATCCCTTTTTCTCTAACCATGCGTCAACAACAGCTTTTCCTTCAACAGATATTTCAAGATCTTCTCTTTCCTTTTCTTCCTCCTGCACAACCTTCGTTTCTACTGAAGGACGGTTATATCCATAAATCGGAGAAATCATTTCTGTTGGACGAAATGGTCTACGGTTACTTTCTTGCGACGGTACGAATGCTTTTTTTACGACAGGCTCTGGTTCCGGTTCATATTGCAATTCCGGTTCTTCATATGTAGGGGCTTCTGTTTCCACATACGATCGTCTACTTCTTTCCACTTTTATTCCTCTTTGAGTAGGCTGTTCTTCATATGTTCCTCTTTGAATAGTTTGTTCTTCAAAGTTAGGCAGTTCTCTTACATCCTCCTCATCGAAGCCATTATCTGGTATTAATGGAAAACGACATTTCCCTGCATTCCGATTTGCCATTTGTGCTTCTCTTGCTTCAGTGTAGTGGTTTACACGAGGAATTTTCGGCTGACTTGCAATTTGCTTTGGTACTTCTTTATTCATCGCTGTTTTTTCTTCCTCTTTGTTAAACAGCTTTTTCATCCAATCTAACATGCTTACCACTCTTTCTACTAAATAGTAACAACCTTTATTGTATCAGCATTCGGCAAAAAGTGCAGGTAAAATTAAGCATCTTAACTTTATCCATAATATTCTAATTTACGAGTGTTTTGTATATAGAAAAAAGCAGCCTTCCATATAAGACTGCAATTTAAGCTTTATTTTTCCGATATTCATCTACACTATCCGTCACGCTTTGTAATAAAACATTTACATACTGTGGGTCAGATAATTTTTTGTCTTCTTCTGGGTTTGACATAAATCCGAGTTCTAATAGTACTCCGGGTACTTTCGACCAATTAAATCCAGAAAGATCATCTCGAAATTTAATTCCATTTACTTTCACCTGATGATTTCCCCTCATTTTGTTTACAATTGTTTGAGAGACTTGAAAACTTTCAGCATAGATTTCTTTCGTATATTGATTTCCTTCCGCTGGCGTCAATACAGCGAACCCACTTTGGTTTGGATTTTCAGAACCATCCGCGTGAAGACGTAAAAATAAATTCGCCTTATGATCATTCGCGAATGCCGCTCGTTCCTTATTACTTATATCAACCTCATGTAACGTTCTTGTCATCAATACTTGTATACCTTTTGCTTCCAGTTTTTCTTTCAATATAAAAGCCATCTCTAATACAAGAACTGATTCCCTCTTTTTCGTTACAACTCCCGTTGTTCCGTCTGTTACTTTATATTTTTGCGTAGTTGCTCCTGGACCAATTGGCTCTAAATTTAAATTCGCTTTTTGTTGATGCCCCGGATCAATAACGACGAGAAACTTCTCTTGTTTCTCATTACTCTCTACTTTTTGTTCATTATTTTGTACGGGCTGTTCAGTCGTCTGTGCCGGCGGGATTTCCTCTGTCTTTTCTTTGGCCGACACTTCCTCCTGCTTAAGTTCAACTTGTTCATTCGTTTGAATTGCTTGCGGTTCTTCTTTCTTTTCTTGTTCTTCTTGCTGCTTTTCTACCGGTGCGTCTTCTTTTTTATCGCTGTTTTTTTCTTGTACAGAAGATGTTGTTTCTTTTTTCGGTTGTTCTTGTGAACAACCTCCCATATATATTCCAATGACTGCAATAGCGCACATTATTTTTATATGCTTCATTTTTCTCTCCTATCACTTTGCACCGGGCTCAAAGCATTTTCTTATAGTATTTTTATAATATCATCCATATTTCCAATATAAATCGGTTGCCACGTTTCCGTACCGCGCTCAGCTGTATAAACAGGGTAAGTATCTTCAGCTACATTAACGAAAACAGGATCTCCCATATCCGTTTCATATCCGATGACAATCCATCCTTCTTGCCATTTTCCACTTTCATTGCTTATTAATGAATTTTTATGTTTATCATATCGGTAACCGATTTGTCCTTTTTCTAATTCATCTTCGCTAAATAAATATATTTCATAGGAACCTAACTCGATATCTTGCTGTTTTGAAGTTTCAATTCGTTTCAGAAGTTCTACAATTTTTGGTTGTTGTTTCATACGTCTATCCCCTTCTTTTTTCTAAATTTTACCTAATCTATTTTTAAAATACAATATAGATTTTGAGAGGAAACGTTACAATGCTAGGAATTCCGCACAAAAAAAATAGCCTCACGTATGCGAGGCTACTTTTCTAATATCAATTAAAATTTAAACTCTTGTCCAACTTCAAAGCTATCTTCTAATACAAGAATACCTTTTTCTTCTGGAGCATCTGGAAGCTCTAATTCACGTGCAGAGCAAATCATTCCAGAAGAAGGAACACCGCGAAGTTCAGCTGGTTTAATTAACATACCACTTGGCATTACAGCACCGATTTTTGCAACAACAACTTTTTGTCCTGCATCAACGTTTGGTGCACCACATACGATTTGTAATGTTTCTGTACCGATTTCTACTGTACAGATGTTTAATTTATCAGCATTTGGATGCTTCTCTTTTTCAGCTACATAGCCTACAACAAATTTCGGCGTAAAGTCAGCTTCTACTTTTTCTTCAAAGCCGTTCTTTGCTAAAATGTCGTTAATTTTTTCAACAAACTCTTTCGTTAATGTAACGTTTCCGTTGTCTGTTACTTCTACATAAGAAGACGCATTAAAGATGTTGAATCCTCCTGTTACGTTGCTTTCACGATCATAAACGCGAGCAACATCTCCTTTGCGGTCAAATGTACGGTTTTCTAAAGTAATATCTTGTAAGGTAACAATTAAAGTGTCACCAATTCCTTCAAGGTTGTAAAAAACGTTCACTTCGTTCATCCTTTCTCTTTTCCATCTGTCTTCTTCCGATTCTTCGCTAAAATAAAGATTGGTTCGAAGTCCCCATCTTCATATACGAATGAAAGTGATGTAATCGGAACATGCCCTTCGGCAAAAAATTTCATTGTCATTTGTGCAATAATATCATAACCGATTTCGTTGACGATATCAGCAATAATTAATACATCTTGGTGAGGAACTGCAACAACCATATCACCAGAGATCTTTTCACGCATCGAGTGTAGTAACGATTCGTTTAAAATACGACTCGCATCGTATCCATCATTTGTGTTTAAAAAGTAGAATGTATTGCCTGCTACTGTGTCCTGCTTAAATTCATAGCCTAATGAGCGAGCATTAAATAATGCCATTTCACGTACTTGTTCCTCTGTAAGCTCTAATTTTTGCAATAAGCGCTCATCAATTAATCGATACGTTTTATTAGAATCTAGCGCATAGTAAATACGTGTTTCCGCCGTATGGTCCGTCATAAGAAACAGATTTCCTTCTTCTGATTGTTTCGGGAAAGAAGTAGAGCGAATAACAGGTAAAATTTTCGCCGTGCTATTTTCTTCTTTATGCATTGCAATTAGCGCTTCTTGTACGTAATAAGCGACCTCTTCAATCGCTTTTTCTTTGTTCACTTCCCATTTTGCCACTACTCCTGGAAGTGATACGTTAATACCTTTTTTCGAGTCTATTTGTTCAATACGAAGAACTTCTTTCTCACTATCATAATGAAAGTCCCATTCTGGTCGAGATAATTTCTTCATTAACTCGTCTTTCATCTTTTTACTTGTCATTTTCATCTCTTTTTCCTCCCTTCCAAAAAAATAACCTCCCCCGCGAAGGTAGAGGTTGTTTTTACAATTCAATTGGCTAATTGTCTTATTTTAAACCTTCAATAAACTCTTCGATTTGCTCTTGTGTTTTACGATCTTTATTTACATAGCGTCCAGTTTCTTCACCTTTATTGTACGCTACAAAGCTTGGAATGCCAAATACGTCTACTTTCACGCATAGATCAATAAACTCATCACGATCTACATAGTAAAATGAGAAATCACTATACTTCTCTTCTACTTCTGGCATAAATGGATCAACGAAACGGCAATCTGGGCACCATTCTGCTGAGAACATGAAGACTACATTCTCTTCATTTTTTAATTCTTGGAATTGTTCCATGCTTTCTAATGATTTCATCTATATTTCCTCCTCTAACGAGTGCACTTTTTTCACACTATAATCTTTTCTTTATACTACCATACATCGCGCATGGTGCAAGGTTTATGCTTGCTTTTCATCATACTTATATTGCCCAACAAGTAACTTAACAACGTGTACAAATAATTCCGTTCGGTCGACATAATCATCTGTAAAAATACCGATAGCACCTTCGTGACTACGAATATCTTTTCGCTCTACAAACTCTTCCATCACTTCACTTAGCTCTTTTCCTTCTTCAAGCGGTGCTAAAAAATCGTCTGGTAACTTAATACGTGCCCCGCCTGCTACAAATGTTTTACCGTCAATCGTCGCTAAAGCACCCCARTTACACATAAATAACCCATGCTCCGTTTTCATAACGCCRCCTTCTAGCCCAATGCCGATATGAGCTTCACCTTCCTGTAACGCTCTCTTCGCCCTATTTACTGCTCCTTGCATCGTCTCTTCATCTGAGAAAGGCTGGTTTGCCACTCCTGACGTAACAGAAAGAGATGTAATTTCAGCATCTTTCCAAACCTTCTCCACAGCCCCAACTTTCGTTTTATTCTTCGATCCAACTACTACCTTCATTTCACTCACCTCTATATAAATTCATTATTCTATCCTAATACTAGCCTCGAACACCAAATCGGTCTTCATGACTGAGGCTTATACGTAGTGCAACTGACCGCACACACGCATCGCTGGGTCATCTCTCCCATCAAAAAAAGAAAGTAGCTTTCCACAATATTTTCAGCTCCGAACACAAAAACAGTCTCCCGCTTTCTTCCTATCCGGGGTTTAAATGCATCGCTCGACCACCAATTAAGCACTAACCGCTACCACGCATCGCTGGGCCATCTCTCCTACCTAAAAAAAGAAAAGGTTTTCCCAAAACAGCCTTCCCCTCTTTTCCTATCCGCGGTCTTAATACATCATTCGACCACCAATTAAGCACTGACCGCCACCACTCATCGCTAGGCCATCTCTCCTACCTAAAAAAAGAAAGGCTCTTCAGCCCTTCCTTTCTACGCGTTATTCTTAATTGTCTCTAACGTCGTTTTGTCCGTCGCTCTCACAAGCTTCGTAATTAATTCCTTCGCTGCCGCATAATCATCAACATGTAAAATAGAAGCATGTGTATGAATGTAACGTGCACAAACACCAATTACTGCTGATGGGATACCAGAGTTACTTGTATGTACACGGCCCGCATCTGTACCACCTTGTGAAATAAAGTATTGGTACGGAATGTTATGTGTTTCTGCTGTATCCAAAATAAATTCGCGCATTCCTCTATGTGTTACCATTGTGCGGTCATAAATACGAAGAAGCGCTCCTTTTCCTAATTGACCGAACTGCGTCTTATCACCAGATGCATCATTTGCTGGACTTGCATCAAGCGCATAGAAAATATCTGGTTGAATCATATTTGCAGCAGTTTGTGCTCCGCGAAGACCTACTTCTTCTTGTACAGTCGCACCAGAGTATAATGTGTTTGGTAATGTTTCATCTTTTAATTCTTTTAGCAATTCGATAGCAAGGCCACATCCATAGCGGTTGTCCCAAGCTTTCGCCATAATTTTCTTCTCATTTGCCATCGGCGTGAATGGACAGATTGGCACGATTTGTTGCCCTGGCTTTATGCCAATTTCAATCGCATCTTCATAACTATCTGCACCTATATCAATTAACATATTTTTTATATCCATCGGTTTTGCACGTTGCGCATCACTTAATAAATGAGGCGGAATAGAACCAACAACCCCAATAACAGGACCATTCTTCGTCATAACTTGTACACGCTGAGCTAATAGTACTTGGCTCCACCAGCCACCTAACGTTTGAAAACGAAGCATCCCATTTTTCGTAATTTGCGTAACCATGAAACCTACTTCATCCATATGACCTGCTACAAGAACGCGCGGGCCAGTTTCGTCCCCTTTTTTCAGACCAAATACGCTACCTAAACCGTCTTGCACAATTTCATCAGCATATTTGCTTAATTCTTGCTTCATAAAACGGCGTACATCATGTTCAAAACCTGATGCACCTTGTAATTCTGTTAACGTACGAAATAATTGTAATGTCTCTTTATTCACGAAGTCCCCTTCTTTCAAACCTTAGTAGAATACCTCTTTTATTGTAACGAAATTTTCGAAATGTTTCTAGTTTCTTCTTTTTTAGTTGCATTTGCATTATAATTATTATTGGTACACTATTTTTATTTTACAGAATTGAGGTGAATATATGAGCTGGAAAGGTTTAGTCACAGGTCTTGGCGTTGGGTTCGCAGCTGGTTATTTCGTTGCAAACAAAGTACAAGAACAATCCCATATTTCTTCAGAAAAAGCATTGAAAATGGTGAAACAAGCATTAAGTCATAAAGGTGAAATTACTGGCTCTTGGGTACATATGGTTCCAGAGACATTTGAAAAATATGATGTCGCGTACGAAGTTTATCGCGGCGGTCTTACAACGATGTTAGATGAAATACAAGAACGATTTGAATTTTTAGTTGATGCTAAAACAGGCACTGTCTTAGAAGTTATAGCAGCATAAAAAAAGCTAGTAATTACTAGCTTTTTTAAGCTTCTACAATCGTTTTTCTCTCTATCTTTTCCACTATATGCCCTTCTTCATTCCACTTTACTGCACGGTAATATGCATCATGATAAAAAGTAAACCACGCCTCTTTTTCAGCACCATACTTCATCCACTTTTGTTTATGTTCAATCGATGTCATCGGATAATCATCGTATGCCATTATCCATAATACATTTTGATGTGCATGCGTCGGTAAAATATCCGCTAAATGAAGCATCGTTTCACCTTGACTTTCAAGAATGACAACGGCATGTCCATCACTATGACCACCTGTATGCGCCATTTTTATTTCATCCGTAATTTCTATTTCTTGCCTGAATGTAACAATCTTATCAACGATTGGCTCCCAATTTTCCTTCCAATATGTATTACGCGATCTAACATTGGGATTTTTCATTTCATTCCATTCAGTCTCACTTACATAAATCGTTGCGTTCGGAAACGCCGGAACAAGGTGGTTTCCCTCCCATTTTGTTAAACCAGATGCATGGTCAAAATGAAGATGTGTCATTAAGACGTAATGAATATCTTCAGTACGCAGTCCCAGTTTTTCTAAAGATTCCTTAACTGATGATTCTTCTGTTACACCTTGATTCCGCTTCATTTTCTCATTCAATTTACCATTCCCTATCCCTGCATCAATAAGCATGTTTCCTTCTTTCGTTTGCAAGAGTAACGGATCTGTTCGTAAATAAATATGATTTGTATCATTATGTTTATATTTGCGTGACCAAAGTACTTTTGGCACAACTCCAAACATCGCGCCTCCATCTAAATGTGTATTCCCACMTTTTAGCCACGTCACTTTTATATTTCCAATTTGTAACTGTTCCATATCCAATCCCCCTTTTTTTATTTAATTTTAACATAATATTCCGATTATTTTTCGTATAAAAAACCTATGCATTACTGCATAGGCTCCGTACGATATTTTGCTTCAACTCGGTAAATACGATGACCTTTACTAGAGAATTTCTCTTCGTATTCTGTCATAATGTTTCCTTCATAATCACTATTATGAAGATCTAGGCTAAGGTAAGTTAATAACATACCATACTCAGCCATACTCATAAGAGAATATTCAAATAAGCTTTGGTTATCAGTTTTGAAATGAATTTCTCCACCATCTACTAACACTTCTTCATAATTGCGTAAAAATGCTTTATACGTTAAACGACGCTTCGTATGACGATTCTTCGGCCATGGATCTGAGAAGTTTAAATAAACGCGGTCAATTTCACCTTTCGCAAAGAAAACTGTTAAATCTTCAGCATCTTTATTAATTAACTTTAAGTTCGGTACTTCTTCTTCAATTAATTTATCAAGTGCATCTACAACAACACTTGTGAATTTTTCAATTCCAATATAGTTTATATGTGGATTTGCTTTTGCCATATCATACATAAAGCGGCCACGTCCTGTACCTACTTCAATATGAATTGGCTGTTCATTTCCAAATACTTCTTTCCAGTTACCAGCGCGCTCCTCTGGGTTCCCAATTACGATATGTGAATACTCATTAATTCGATCCATTGCATAAGGCTTATGTCTTAAACGCATAGATGTCTCCCTCTCTTTACAAAACTATTTTAAAGGAAAAATTCCTTCTTTCTGTTTTAATCAATCTATCAAACAAAAAACCAAGTACGTACGAGCACTCGGTCCGTTTCTTTCAAGTATAAGATGTACCATTTTGATAAAAACTACATAAAGCATTAAACATTCCATGACGAAACAGCTTTTTCTCTTACATTTCTAGGGAGAGAAAAACACTCGAAAGGATGATCCGTTCATGCCAATTAATCAACAGCATCAATTAGAAGTGTTAAAAGATATTTTAATCAATCATCAAAGTGATTGCTGCGGGACAGTTTCTGAATGCGAGCAATTAGAGCGCCTCATTCAATCGTTACTCGCAAACGATAGTATAAGTAGTGACACTAAAGCAATGCTAAACGATGTATATTCTTATAGTCAATCGGGTAAATCTTCCTCTAATTTGGACAACCATATTTCCAATAATCAAGAACAACTTACTCAGTGGATTGCTGGAATGGACAATTTTTCTTAAGTATTATTCTGAAGCAAGTAGTTGCTGTAAATATTGATGCCAATATTTCGCTTCTGCTTGCTGCTTTTTTGTTGTGTGCCATTGAATAGATAAAATCGTTTGTGCTATCACATACCATCTCATACGCCTAAGCAACGATTCATCTAGTTCAACCTCATAATATCCGAGCCACTCACTCCATTCATGGCGCGGAACATACCAATATAATAACATACCAATATCCAGAGCTGGATCAGCAATAACAGCTCCATCCCAATCAATTAAAAACAATTCATCTTCATCCGACAATATCCAATTGTTATGGTTTACATCACAATGGCATACAACGAATTCATTGTACTCAATATCTTTTAATGACCCAGTTAAATATTGAAGACCTTGCTGAATTGTTTCATCAACCCTTATATCTCCTCTTAAAACGAGCTGTAATTGTTGTAATAACTCTTGCCCATGAAGCGGCTGCTTCCCTAGCCTTTGAATCATCTGCACAAGTGCTTTAGAGGAGTGTATTTTCTTCAAAAGTTTCGCAACACGTTCTAGTTTCATATCCTCTGGCTCTAACTTCTGTCCCGGAAGCCATTTTTGAGCAGAAATTACATCACCGTTCGTTACCCTTCTTGTCCAAAGTAATTTTGGAACAATTCCTTCTGCTGACAATACCGCTAAAAAGGGCGATGTATTCCGCTTTAAAAATAACTTTTGTTGTCCGTTTTGCGCAATATATGCATCGCCCGTTACTCCACCAGCCGGTATAAGACTCCACTCTTTTCCTAATAATTGTTCCAACCATTCCATATTCATTACCCGTTAACAAATCCTTATCTTTTATAGTTATGAAAAGAAAAACCGCAACATTTCTACACATGTTGTGGATTCATATATTTTACTGTATTTGAATGAAAAAACTTGGCATAAGCCGAAAACAGGATAAATCACCTGTTCTTCTAGTTTATTTTACAAAATCACTCATAGAATGACAACTTATCAAAATCGTCACCTTTGTCAATTCTACATTTATTACATTCTCATCGTCAAGTAGCGATTTGTCACATTATCGTCAATATATACGTGCTAATTGGAGCCAATTGAAGTTCCTTTCCTCTAAATGAAGAAATTGGCTCTATTTTTGCTTGCTTTTCGTTTACTAACACATGCCACGTTTCTTCTTTTGGAAGCTGCACCGTTTTAGCTTCCAAACCGCTATTGAATAGCACAACAATCTCTTTCCACGGCCCAAATAATTCTACATGTTGCAGGTGGTATGCAAGTGCTTCTTTTGATGTTTGCAAAAAAGTCATATGCTTTTTTATAAGGTCAGCGCTTTTTAATCGGAATGCCCCATGCTCCTTCCGAATCGCAATTAAACCTTTTATATAGTTAACTGTCTCCATCTCTTTTTCTTTTTGATCCCAATCTAATTGATTAATTTCATCATTTGCATTATAACTATTTTCATTTCCTTGCTTCGTACGATAAAACTCTTGCCCCGCATGTAAGAAAGGAATACCTTGTGAAAGAATAACCATTGCAGTCGCTAAGCGATGACGCCTTTTCAAAATTTCTTCTGATTCTGGATTACTTTGCACTAGTTTATCCCACATCGTCATATTGTCATGACATTCTACATAGTTGATGCTTTGTACTGGCTCTAGGAACAATCCTGTTTCTTTCATACTTAAAAGGCTACCAGCTACTACATACTGCAAATGATTACAGTCTACATGCCCACCAAATGCAAAGCCACGTTTATTTATATTAAAAGTACTTCCTTTTACTCCATCACGAAATTGATCATTAAACTGTGCGATATATGGCATTTTATTCGCATTATTTAACGTCGCTTTCTCTTCAAGAGGAAGCGGTGTTTGTAAATCCCATCCTTCACCTAATAACAGCGCATCCTGCTTTATTTTTCGCACTTCTTTTTCTAACGTATTCATCGTTTCAACATCTGAAATCCCCATTAAATCAAATCGGAATCCATCAACATTGTATTCAGTAAGCCAATATAAAACAGATTCTATAATAAATTTCCTCATCATTTTCCGTTCAGATGCTATATCATTTCCAACTCCCGTCCCATTAGAAGGCATACCATCTTCCCCATGACGAAAATAATATCCCGGGACAAGCTTCTCAAATGATGATAATTCTCTTTCATAAACATGATTATATACAACATCTATAATCACTCGAATGCCGTGATCATGAAATGTTTCAATTAGTTGTTTACACTCTACTATCCTGTTATACGGATCAGAAAGGTTTGTAACATAAAATCCTGTTGGTATATTGTAATATAATGGATTATATCCCCAATTATATGCGGAAGCAGGATTCACTTCATCTATACCACCAAAACAATGTAAAGGTAATAGTTCAACATGTGTAACGCCTAAATCTTTTATATGAGCCAATCCTGTTAATGTCCCATTTCGTCCCGTTGTCTCTTCTTCCATCAATCCTTTATATGTTCCCTTTTTATTCACTCCACTGTTTGGATGAATAGTAGCGTCACGAATATGCAGTTCATACAATATGGCATCTGTCATTGACTGTAATGGTGATAATTCCTCTCGTTTTGTTACATTCGTCTTTTCCAAATCGATAACAACGCCGTATTTCCCATTTACAGTCACTGACTTTGCGTAAGGATCAACCGCTTCGTTCCATATTAAATTAATACAAACAAGGAATGTATATCTTGCTCCATCATGATCACCTTGTAATGTATGAATCCACACTCCGTTTTC
Source organism: Bacillus sp. P4_D3 (assembly GCF_056401855.1). Lineage (NCBI taxonomy): Bacteria > Bacillati > Bacillota > Bacilli > Caryophanales > Bacillaceae > Bacillus > Bacillus sp. P4_D3. Next base: position 38,343 of record NZ_JBFUIN010000007.1, on the reverse strand, counting down.
TTCTCTGTACATTTCATAATCAATATATTCTTTATCATTTTTATAAATCCGTACTTTCGCAAGCCTTGCGGTCGGAGCCCATACTTTAAATATTGTTTCTTCTTTTTTATACACAGCACCTAAGTCGGTACCTTCGTAATAATATTTTTCATCGAAAACTACTGTTCGAATCACAGCGCCTATTTGTAAATCTGTTTCTTCATTCCGTTCATCCCGTACTGTATAATACTTCCCCACATCTAGCGGCTCTTCTATAAAACATTCATACTTCGTTGCATCTGGAAGAGCAATAGTATGAACAATCGGTAACTCTTTCACATTGCTTCCTTCTTGTAAACGAAATGTCCGGCTTGTTCCATACGCATGCGGGAGCAAAATTGTAATTTTATTCATTTCATCTAAATAGGCATCAAATGGACGTTTTACTTTCAACATAAAAAATCACCATCATTCTTAAAGTTAAAATGAAACGAGCTGCACATGATAAGGCTTTTCTTATCAGCGAAGCTCTATACAGTAACATATTATTCCCTATAGTATATTCACCTGTATAAAAAACGTTTTCACACATTCTATTTTTGTAATTTTATTTCGGCAACTAGTCTATACTTTGGCGTTTCCTTAACGTGAGATTCATACAAAGTAATCGTATCTGCTCGAAATGATGTTACGGGTAAATCTTTTACATTTGTCAGATCAAATACTTTTTCTCCTACCCATTTACGAGCAACAGTAATATGTGGATGATAAGGACGTGTCTCTAGAGAAAAACCATTTTCTTCACAAATTGTATGCACTTGTTTTTGCAACTGAACCAAATCATTATTCCCACTTACCTTGGCCCAAAAAATACGCGGCTCTTCTTCTAGGCCAAACGTTGAAAATTCTTGTAACGTGAACGATAGTTCTTTTGTTTCTGTAAGTATTTGTAATCCATTCTTTATTCCTTCTAATTGTTCCTCTGTCGCACTTCCTAAAAATGAAAGTGTAATATGATAGTCTTCTTCATGTACCCACGAGCGAAATGGTAATTCATCCTTCATTTCCTCTTTATAATTAGAGAGCACTTCTTTTATATGACGTGGTAAAGTTACTGCGACAAAATAATGCGGCACCATCTACATCGTCTCCTTTATGTTATTGTTGCTTTTCTTGCTTATATCATTCAGCTAAAAAGAATCCGCCCTCTAAAGTAGAGAGCGGTCATTATTTACATATCTTTTATTTCGCTAATTCATGAATTGCTTGCGCATAAATCGCTGTTGCTTTTAATAAATCTTCAATTTCAATGTACTCGTCTTTTTGATGCGCAAGTTCTTCTTTTCCTGGGAATAACGGGCCAAATGCAACGCCAGCTTTCAATGAACGAGCATAAGTACCACCGCCAATTGCTAACAATTCAGCTTTTTCACCCGTTTGTTCTTCATATACGCGTTGCAAAGTACGAATTAACGTATGATCTTTGTCAACGTGATGCGGGCGAGAGTTAGAATAATCCGCTACTTCAAATCCATGAGTACCAACATATTTTTTTAACTTTGCAATCGTTTCTTCAAAGTTAGTCGTAACTGGATAGCGTACATTTAATCCTAAATTACCACCGTTTTCTTGCGAGTAAGACAGGCGACCAACATTCACTGTTAACGGGCCGCTAATATCGTCTTTATAAGAAATACCTGCTTTTTCTCCAATAATATCACCTGTAAATGTTTCTGTTACAAACGATGCAAAGGAAGCCCCTTTTCCATCAAGAGAAACTTTCGTTAAGCAGTTTGCCAATAATAAACCTGCATTTTCTCCCTTTTCTGGAGTAGATCCGTGAGCTGAAATCCCTTTGATTTGCAACGTCACCGTATTTCCTTCTACAATTGCTTTACCTATTTTTTTAGCAGTTTGTAAATACTCTTCATATGCTACTGTAAGTGCATTTACATTTTCTCCTGTAATAACTGCTTCTGCAAAATCAGGAACCATATTTAAACGACGACCTGACTCAAATGAAATAAGCTTAAATGTGCCTTCTTTCTCTTCGCTACCATTTTGCACAACTTGTATGTCAGAAATTCCTTTTTCCGCATTAATAATTGGAAAATCTGCATCCGGCGCAAAACCGATTGTTGGCATTTCTTCATTTTTAAAATAATGATCTACACACTTCCAATTGCTTTCCTCATCTGTTCCTAAAATCATACGAACACGTTTTGAAAGAGGTAAGCCTAATTCTTTAACGATTTTCATCGCATAATAAGCTGCCATCGTCGGCCCTTTATCATCAATTGCACCGCGTGCAAAAATCTTCCCGTCACGAATATCCGCACTATACGCAGGAGTTGTCCAGCCATCTCCTTCTGGTACAACATCAACGTGACAAAGAATACCTACTAATTCTTCTCCTTGTCCCATTTCAAGATGACCTGCATATCCTTCTAAATTTTTAGAAGCGAAACCTTCTGCTTCTCCTTTATGTAACATGAAAGATAAAGCTTTTTCTACACCTTCACCAAATGGTGCGCCCTCTTTCGCAGATTCTTCTTCCCATACACTTTTAATTTGCAAAAATTGTTGTGTATCAAGAATTAAATCATCTTTTCGTTTTGTAACTTCTTCTGTCCAATTAATCGTTGACATCACGCATCCATCCTTCACTATATTGTCTCTTTCATCATAGCAAACGAAAATCTCTTATGCCATACATGAAAACCTAATAACGAACAATTTTAACATTTCAGATATTTCTTATTAGTTTTTCTTTTATTTTCTCAAAAAAATTTGCAGGAATTTGGCGTTTTACGTAGAAATTTATGAGTTAGTTGACTGACCAAATATACAATGTCAACTTCCAATATTTTTCTATATGAATCTTTGTTAAACTTTTGTAAAATTTAAGTAGATTAAAGCATGAATTTTATCATGTAGAGTACAATGGTAGTAACGACCTTCTTTCCTGAATGGGGTCAAAAAAACTGGTAGAGGAGTGGTTTTCTCTTGAAACCTACAACTACTCGTATGCTAACACGCATTAAATCAATTTATATGTACATCAATGAAAACGGTACGGTAACAACGAAAGACCTTGTAGATGAGTTCGGGATCACACCGCGAACGATACAACGTGATCTAAATGTGTTGCAGTTTAATGAACTCGTGTATAGCCCTTGCCGCGGCAAGTGGACAACGACAGGAAAGAAAGTGAGAATGACCTCATAACAAAAAATAATTGTATGTAAATAAATACATACCCCTTTCTAACTCATTAGAAAGGGGTCTTTTCTATGCTCTGAAATTGGTGTTACTTTTCGTTATCTACTTGATATGTTTTTAACATTTCTACTTCTTCATCTGTTAATTCACGATATTGCCCAAGTTCTAACTCTTCATCTAGCACTAAAGGTCCCATCTCTGTTCTCTTTAAATACACTACTTTTTTACCTACTGCTTCAAACATACGCTTCACTTGATGGAATTTTCCTTCTGTAATCACGAGCTCAATTTCAGAAATATCATCACTCTTTAAAATTGTAAGTTCGCCTGGCTTCGTTTCATAGCCATCTTCTAAAATAACACCTTTAGCGAATTCTTTTACATCCTCTTCCGTTACAACTCCTGAAACGTGTGCATAGTATTTTTTCGGCACATGCTTTTTCGGAGATAATAGTTGATGCGTTAACTTCCCATCATTTGTGATTAATAAGAAACCTTCTGTATCAATATCGAGCCTTCCAACAGGGAATGGATCGAAAATCGCATCTTCTAATTCTAATAAATCTATTACTGTTTCGTGGTTATCATCTTCTGTCGCTGAAATAACACCTTGTGGTTTATGCATCATTAAATAAACAAACTCTTTATATTCCACAACTTCACCGTGAATCATAACCTCTTGCTCTTCTATATTCACATGAAACTTCGCATCTTTCACTGGCGTTCCATCAATTTTCACAACGCCGTCTTTCAGTAATTTCTTTACTTCTTTTCTACTTCCGTGTCCCATATTCGCTAATAATTTATCTAATCTCATGTTCTTCACCTTCTTTATTTATCATAGAAAAGGGGACGTATTTACGCCCCTTTTGATTTCAACTTTATTTTGAATCTACTACCAAGTTTACGCTGGATTTTCTCTAAAGCTTCTCCGCCAAATACTCTTTCTAGTACTCCTGTGCGAATCGCTAACAATCCGTAAACAAGACCACCAATACCTGCACAAATCGCAACTGTAATAAGAGCACCAATACGGCCATCAGGCGAAATCATGAAGGATAGAAGCCATTGTGATAGTTTTACAGCAATAACCATTACAAGTGTTAATACTGCAATTTGGAATGTTCTCTTATATACAACACCAAATGAATAGTGTGCGTGTTTTTTGATTTGTCTATTCGTATACCATACGGAAGCTAAGAAACCGACTGCAGTAGCTAAAATCGCCCCAACTGTACCGAAATAACGAATAAAGATTACGTTACATACAAATTTCAAAATAACACCCATCACAAGCGCAATAACCGCATGTTTCTGCTTGTTAATCCCTTGCAAGATAGCTGCTGTTACTGTGAATAAAGCGAATAACAATGCAACTGGTGCATACCACATTAATACTTGTCCACCTAGTGGATCTGAATCGTAGAAAGCAGTGTAAATTGGATATGCAAGTGTAGAAATACCGATAACTGCTGGCAATGTTAAAAACATATTCGCCTGGAATGTTTGTGTAATTTGTAATTTTAAATAACGGTATTGCTTTTCAGTAAACGATTTTGTAATCGCTGGTACGAGCGTTAAACTAAACGCTGTTGCAAGTGATACTGGAATCATAATTAATTTATGCGTCCACATCGTGAAAATACCAAGCGCTCGCTCTGCGATATCCCCTTGACCAATCGCCTGCATAATAGAGTTAAATGTCAATGTATCAATTTGTTGGTATAAAGGAATTGTTAATCCAATTACAACGTAAGGAATTGCATATGCAAACAACTCTTTAAACAATTGAGCGGTACTTACCGTTGATTCTGGTACAGTTTGCTCAATTAAATATTGATCCAAATATTTTTTACGTTTTAACCAGTACCAAATTAATACGCCAAGTGCTCCAACTGCTGAAACGAATGCAGCGAATGTCGCAACACCAACTGCCGTTGCTACTGTACCGCCAAGCACTTTAATAACGATGAAACTACCCGCTAATAAAAAGACGATACGAATAATTTGCTCAATAATTTGTGAAACCGTAGTCGGTCCCATCGATTGGTGGCCTTGGAAATAACCACGAATCAAACTTGCTGCCGGCACAACAATAAGCGCAAAACTTACGAGGCGAATAATCGTCGTAACTTCTTCTATCTTATTTTGTAAACTTTGTTTACCAAGCATTGCTTCTGCAAATAATGGTGCGGTCATGTACAGTACTAAGAAGGAAAGAACTCCTGTTACTATCATCATAACCATTCCCGAGCGGAACATTCTCCGGCTCGTTTTATAATCTCCGAGTGCATTATATTTGGAAACAAACTTCGAAACAGCAAGCGGCACCCCTGCCGTTGCGATACTTAAAAATATCGTATATGGAATGTATCCATATGTATAGAGCGTTCCGCCTTCTGTGCCTACTAATGCATGAAACGGAAAGACGTAAATCATGCCTAAGAACTTTACTAAAAATGTCCCTAACGTCACAATAAGCGTTCCGCGCAGAAATTTTGAATCGGACATACAAAAATCCTCCTACATCTACATAAAGTGAAACTATAATCAGTGGGAGACTCTCCTCCTACTAACCATTCGAGCATTTACAGGCCGCTTTAACTCCCCTTTACTTCTCTTAAATCTTAAGGTAGTAGTCTTATTGCCCATAAATAGCAGGATAATGCTGAACTCTAACTTTTGTATTGTACCACAATTCTCCTCTTAAGCAGTACTTCACTCTATTTTTCTTTTAAGGGAAAACATGCTATTCTTTTAGGCAGGAAATGTAGAAAATGAGGTCGATATATTATGCATTATGATGTTATTGTCATCGGCGGCGGTCCTTCAGGGCTAATGGCTGCAATCGGTGCTGCTGAAGAAGGCGCAAGCGTCTTACTTCTTGATAAAGGAAATAAACTAGGACGTAAACTTGCGATTTCTGGTGGTGGTCGTTGTAACGTAACGAACCGTCTACCACTTGATGAAATCGTTAAACATATACCTGGAAATGGTCGCTTCTTATACAGTGCTTTTTCTATTTTCAGTAATGAAGATATTATTACATTCTTCGAAAATCTCGGTGTAAAACTGAAAGAAGAGGATCATGGCCGCATGTTCCCAGTATCAAATAAAGCGCAATCTGTTGTAGATGCACTGTTAACACGATTAAAAGACTTAGGTGTAAAAATACGTACGAACACACCTGTTGAAACGATTGAATATGAAAATGGTCAAACGAAGGCTGTTATTCTACAAACAGGCGAAGTGTTAGAAACGAATCACGTCGTTATCGCTGTTGGCGGAAAATCTGTTCCTCAAACTGGTTCTACTGGAGACGGATACGCTTGGGCTGAAAAAGCTGGGCATACAATTACAGAACTTTTCCCAACAGAAGTACCAATCCTTTCAAACGAACCGTTTATTCGTGACCGCACATTACAAGGTCTTGCTTTACGAGATGTAAACTTAAGTGTATTAAACCCGAAAGGAAAAGTTATCATTTCTCATAAAATGGACATGCTCTTCACTCACTTCGGCCTATCTGGTCCTGCTGCTCTTCGCTGTAGCCAATTCGTTGTGAAAGCGATGAAAAAGTTTAAAACGAACACAGTGCACATGAGTATCGATGCATTGCCAGAAGAAAATAGTGAGCAACTGTTCCAGCGCATGCTGAAACAAATGAAAGAAGATCCGAAAAAAGGAATTAAAAACGTTTTAAAAGGCTATGTTCCTGAACGTTACTTCCTATTCTTATTAGAAAAAAATGAAATTGACGGTAGCGAACAAGCTGGACAAGTTTCTCATGAGAAGATTCGCGCACTTGTGAAAGACTTTAAAGAATTTACCGTCCATGTAAATGGTACGCAGTCAATTGAAAAAGCATTCGTTACTGGCGGAGGGGTATCCGTTAAAGAAATTAACCCGAAAGAAATGGCTTCGAAATTCACGAATGGTTTATACTTCTGCGGAGAAGTTCTTGATATTCACGGTTATACTGGCGGCTATAACATTACATCTGCCCTTGTTACTGGTCGAATTGCCGGAACAACAGCAGGACAAAATGCGAAAATGCAATACTAAAAAAAGAAACAGGGACTCCTGTTTCTTTTTTTATAGGCGCATGAAATTATATCGGCGATACTTTAAATATATCGACCGTTTCTTCAAAAATATCCCTTCCTCCTAACTTCCCATTGCTTTTTTGTTGCTTTATATACCTTAGTACCTTTATATTTTATATTGTTGAATATTCGAAAAAGGGTAAGGGGAAAACAAATGAGAAAAAAAGTCATGATGTCTTTAATGCTAATGACGTTTCTTTCTGCGGTAGAAGGAACGATTGTTAGTACAGCGATCCCTCGTATAACGAGTGATTTGTCAGGCGTCGAACTTGTTAGTTGGGTATATGCAATCTATATGCTTGCAACAGCTGTTTCGACTCCAATATACGGAAAGCTAGCTGATTTATTCGGCCGTAAAAAAGTTCTGCTCATCGGAGCAACAATCTTCTTAATCGGTTCTGCACTTTGCGGAGTCGTTACATCAATGGAACAATTAATCTTCTTCCGTGCTCTTCAAGGTATAGGGGCTGGTGCTGTTATGCCGATCACAATGACGATTATTGGAGACCTATATAGCGAAGCGAAAGACCGCGCGAAAGCACAAGGCTGGATGAGTGCCGTTTGGGGTGTATCTGGTGTTATTGGGCCGTTAGTAGGTGGATTTTTAGTTGATTCTCTTTCTTGGCGCTATATTTTCTTCTTAAACGTTCCTTTTGGAATTATCGCTTGCTTAATGTTTGCCACTTCTTATAAGGAATCTGTTAAGTCCGCCGCTAAGCAACATATCGACTATCTTGGTGCGACAGTTTTCTCATTAAGTACAATCGCTCTGCTATACGCATTATTAACAGGTAGCAGTAAGCAAAACTGGGGAGACATTTCAATTATCGGCCTATTAATCTTTGCCGCTGTTTCATTCATTATTTTCTTATACATCGAGAAAAAATCTCCGGAACCATTAATTCCGCTAGCACTTTTCTCTAACCGTACATTATCTACAATAAACATACTAACACTTATTGCTGGCGCAATGATTATTAGTATTACAGTGTATCTTCCAATTTGGAGCCAAGGTGTTTTAGGAAAAAATGCGACAGAGGCTGGACTCATTTTAATGCCGATTCCTGTTATGTGGACATTCGGTGCGATGTTCTCCGGTAACTTAGTTGGCAAGTTACAAACGAAACAAATTATTTTACTTGGAGCTAGCATTTTATCCGTTGCTACTTTCTTATTATTTACATTATCAACAGATTCACCATCATTCCTTATTTATGTTGCAGTCGGATTATTCGGCTTAGGAATGGGGCTTGTTACACCAATTTACATGGTAACAATTCAAGCAGCTGTACCGGCTCATACGCGCGGAACGGCAGTTGGTTTAAACACATTTATTAATACATTTAGTCAAACACTAGGAGCTGCAATCTTCGGAACGATCTTCAATACGATGATTCATGCACGTGGCATTAAAAACCTTGATCTTGTTTCTTCTGGCGGACATGGAGGAGCTACAGCAAACGTAGTAACCGAGTCACAATCCGCATTAGCATCAAGTGTACACGTCATTTATACGAGCACTTTCGTATTAGCGGTATTCACATTAATTATCGCTTGGATCCTATTAAAGCCAGCTAAACAAACAAGTGAACAATAAAAAGAGGATGACCATTTCGGTCATCCTCTTTGCATAAAATCTACTCTTCATTCTCCACAATATGTTTAAGCACGGACAATTTATTATCCCAAAATCGTTCATAATACGAGAGCCACTGCTGTAATTCCTCTAATGGTTCTGGATGCAAACGGTATATCTTTTCTCTCCCGCTCTTTCTCCCACTCACTAAATTCGCTTCTGAAAGAATATGAAGATGCTTTACAACTGCAGTACGGCTCATCGGAAAATGATCCGTTATTTTTGAAATTGGTAACTCTTTATCACTTAATAACCGCAACACTTCTCGGCGGGTTGGATCAGCAATTGCTTGAAATACGTCATATTTCGCTGCTGACGAGGACATTTAACCTTCGACAACCTTTTTCAGTTTTTCATTTACAATCGCTACCCAGCCACCATTCATTCTATCGCGAATAATAGAGCTCTTCGCATTTGCTTTCGGAAGAATTTCATCAGGATGTTTCCAGCCGCCGTGAATTAACGTGAATTCTGTTTTATCTCCTAAGTCTTTCAAAATGAATGAAACAATCCAACCATCTGTATCCCATGAGAAAGATAAATGATTTGGTTCATCAATCTCTAACACCTTACATGGTGATGGTCCAAAAGGTGATTGCACATGAAACTCATGTCCTACCTCTAATTCGAAATCATTTGGCATAAACCATGACGCAATTCCTTCTGCAGTTGATACTACATTCCATACTTTTTGAATAGGCGCGTCAAAAACGATTGTTTGTTTAATATCATTTAATGTATTTTGTTGTTCCATTTTATATCTCCTTTATTCGGCATCAAAATATGACACCTTTTGGTTTCACATTAACAATATAACACCTTTTGGTTTCATGTCAAGAAAGGCTCTTTTTCACTGTTGAGAAATTCTCAACATTTTTTCAACAGGACAAACACCCTCTCAGCATTCCTTCATAATATACTCACAAAGGCAATGAAAAATAGAAAATTCCCTCAATATGAAACTCTATCACTCCTATTGAGAGAAGCGCCTAACTTATCTCATCTGTACTTCGTCTCTCCTCCTTCCCTCGGGGACAATACGCGAGATATGTAAAACTAGAAGGAGTATGCCCGCCATTTGGGTAGGTAGTTATTTCTCTTCTCCTCAACATTTCCTTAGGAGCGAAATGACTACCGACCCACTTTTTTTAACAAAAATAAAAAGGAGATGAAAGCTATGTTCTATTGCATTAACTGTTCTGAAATTCACCATGAAAAACATCCAAATGATAAAGTATTCAAAAATGGTTTTTATATTGATCCATTTTTAGGTGATCGTTATCACCTCGGTATGTGCACTGATGCTCAGGAGCATGAAACAGGAGAAGTTTTTTTAACGAAAAAGAAAATCGGCGCAACACAATCTATTATGAATATTTTACCGACACATGTTGTCCCAACATAAAGCATAAAAAAGAGCTGGCTCCCCAGCTCTTTTTTATGCTTTATAAACAATCATCGCTGAAAAACAATAAATTTGATTTTCATCATCGTTAATTGAAACACCAACTTGATACTTTATATCTACAAAATTTCCATCATCAATTTTTTTCAAAAATACATTTACAGATTCTTCTAAGTCTTTTTCATGACTTTCATCAAACACTTTCACACGAATCATGTTAACACCATCCTAGATCGCAGCCCTCCGCCGCTTGTTTATTGCCACGGTGCGTATCTATGATGCGATAAAACTTTCCATCTTCATATATATATCCGTCTTCTAACACATATTGTTTATCTTCAGTATAGACATAAAACTTACCTATCATAAACTTACTCGTATATAATTCCAAATAATCTTGCCTAAATTTAGCTACAACTTTATTTGTAATATCAATTCTAATTGTGCGCCCCACCTTCTCTCCCTCCCTTGCAAAGAACGGATTTAGGTATATTGTATTAGCGATTTTATATTTTATGCTTAAAAATAAGTGGATATGCCTTCTTTCTGCGCCTGTACTATTTTTCTAAAAAAATCCCCCCTATTTATTCAACGTTATAAGAGCAAAAAAACAAATTAAAAAACGACTTTTATATATTGACTACAGCATATCAGATGTGATATTATATAAAATTTGACATTTTTATCCTAGTATGTTATCATTAAAAGTGGTTACCACATATGGAGGTGGATGATTTGTTTCAAATTGGTGATAAAATCGTTTATCCAATGCACGGTGCAGGAATCATCGAAGCAATTGAAGAGAAAGAAATATTAGGCACTACGCGTCAATATTGTGTTATACGCATCATTAGTAAAGATATGCAAGTAATGCTTCCGATGAATCAACTACAAAAATCAGGTATACGTTATATCGTCGATAAAGGTACGTTAGATGGTATACTTCTTGAATTTCATCATGGGGAATCAGACCCATCACTCTCTTGGAAACAAAGATATACAATGAATATGGAAAAAATGAAGAACGGCAATCTTCAAGATAGTGCAGAAGTTGTTCGTGATTTACTTCGTCGCAATAAAGAAAGAGCATTAAATGCGAGCGAAAAACAAATGCTAGATAATGCGCGTAAAATGGTTATTAGTGAAGTTGCGCTCGTACAGAATGTTTCAGAACATCAAGCAACAGAATTTCTTCAAGATACAATCAATCATTAATTTTAAAAATAGCCGACCGCTATTTTTTTTTGCAAAAAAGGACAAAGAGATAAAACTCTTTGTCCTTTTCATATTACCCACGCCCAGCTTGGAATGATGGGTATAAAGTCATTCCACCATCTGCAAATAACGTAATTCCAGTTACGTAACTCGCCTCTGATGAAGCGAGCCAAGTTGCTACTGCTGCGATTTCTTCAGGTTTTCCAATGTAGCCCATCGGAATCATACTTTCTACGTCAGCACGCTGCTTTGGATCAGCAAACTTTTCAGCATTAATTGGCGTATTAATTGCACCTGGTCCAATATTATTTACTCGAATACCTTTCGGTGCATATTCTAACGCTAACGTTTCTGTCATAAGTTTAATACCGCCCTTACTTGCCGCATAGTGCACGAATAATGGCCACGGAATTTTCTCATGAACACTAGACATATTAATGACAGATCCTTTAATATCATTTTCCACAAAATATTTAATCGCTTCACGGCTCCCTAAAAAAGCACCCGTTAAATTTGTATTGATTACTTTATTCCAATCCTCTAACGGCATTTCGTGCGATGGGACTGCGTTTTCTATCCCTGCATTATTAATCATAACGTCGAGCGTACCAAATTCTTTCACAGCAGATTGAATGAGATTCACAACATCCGATTCAATCGTGACATCCCCTTTTACAGCAATCGCTTCTCCGCCTAATTTTTTAATTTCTTCTAACACATCATTTGCTTCTGACTCTCGTGAGCGATAATTAATAACAACTTTCGCCTTCTCCTTAGCAAATCGTACCCCCATCGCTCTTCCGAGACCCGTTGCTGACCCTGTAATAACGACAACTTTCCCTTCTAAATCGCTATACATTTCAATACCTCCTTTAACTTTTTGCAATACCTAGCATAATTCCGGCTGCGATAATAAAAACGATACCAACGACAATCCCTATTAATTGACGCTTCGTTTTTCTTTCACCTAATATAAGAATCCCGCCAAGCGTCGAAATAATAATGCCCATTTGTGAAAGTGAAAAACTTGTTGCAACTCCGACGCGCGGCTGCGAAATGAATAAAAACATATTTCCAGCTGCCCAAATTAATCCTGGAATAATATTTCGTATCGCATATTTATTAAATGGATGATGTTTAAACGTAAGTAAAATGCCTCCTAACACCATACCGACTGCTTGCGGTAATAAAGCAGACCAACCATCTACGTTAAATAACCTAATAACTACTACATAAACTAAATAACCGACCGTTGAAATTAATAAAATAATAATTCCTTTTTTGAAATTCCCTGCTTGCTCTGCATTCTTTTCTTCTTTACTTTGAAGTGATGTTAAAACAACCCCGATAATAATACAAACGAGCGCCAAAACTCCAAGGACAACTGATATTGTCGTCGACCATTCATGAAATACAATAACGCCAAATAAAGTCGTCGCAACTAATTGAAGTCCCGTTGAAATTGGCATCGTTCTGGAAACACCCATTAAATCAATACTTTTCAGTTGATTCGCCTGACCAAGCGCCCAAAATAAACCTGACACAATTCCAACTCCAATAACGGTAGGCGTTAATACTGGCTTCACAAAAATATAAACAACAATCGCAAAAATAAGCGCACCGAACGTTGTACCGAGCGTTTGACTATACGGTCCCCCGCCCAGTTTCACGTTAAATAGCACAATGCTTCCCCAAAATATAGCTGGTAAAATCGCTAAAAGTATATCCATCGCTCATTACCTTTCTTTACTAAATGTCATCAGTTACTGCTCTACACCATTAGAGTGTGCCTTCATTTTTTCCTTCGCACGTGCGCAAACCTTTTCTGCAATCGCACCAGAAACATTTTTTTCTCGCTCTACTTTTTTTATTTTTATTTGATCCAAATAATCTTCTAAAGTGAGTGTAATACGATCGTTCGGCGGATTATGTGCCCCTTGAAATGTAAGAAATTGTATCGTAACTGCAAATTTAGGAATAAACTCATCTTTCTTCCCTATGCGCTTTATGTTTGTAACGGATTCACATTCATGTTGATCTTCTGTCACTTGCCTTATAACCGAGTAATATCGATTCAGTAACGCACTTTCTAAAAGCTGTTCCGTCGATTCTTTTGCCAAAGAATTGCTTGGAGAAAAGAAAAAAACAGAACATATCATTGAAATCATTACACATATCTTTTTCATAACTTCCTCCTTTTCCTATAAGATAGTGTTCTCAAAACTTCCATAAAAAAACGACTTTACCTATTTAGGAAAGTCGTTTTTTATAGCACAAATCCAATATTAACCACCACTCACTGGTGGTATTAGTGCAACTACATCACCAGATTGTATCGTATCATCTTCATTTGCATACTCTTCATTAATCGCAACCATAATTGGCGCTGACACTGGTACATTATATTCTTTCGCAACAATATCTTTTAACTCTGCAACCGTAATATTTTCTCTCTCTATTTGTAATTCACTCGTTCCTGCTTCTTCTTGCAAGTTCGCAAATAACAATACTCGAATCATATTTATAACTCCTTCCCAGGCTCTCCTGCTGGATATGGTGTTTTTTCTAATTGATCACCAATCCATGAGTCACCATCTTCCCAAAACTCCTTTTTCCAAATCGGAACAATTTGCTTAATACGCTCCATAATATATTCATTCGCTTCATAAGCCTCTTTGCGATGAGGCGTTGACACAGCAACAACAACCGCTATATCAGAAATTTGCAGCGTGCCGATGCGATGCGTAATCGCAACATGTGTACCGGGCCACTTCTCCTTCACTTCTGACCCAATTTTCTGTAGCATCTTTTCTGCCATCGTCTTATAAGCTACATACTCTAAGTATAGTGTACGACGCCCTTTCGTAAACTCCCTAACTGTTCCGATAAATGTTGTGACAGCACCACATTCACGGCGAACTACTTTCTTTGCCACCTCTTCAATCGAGATTTCTGTATCAATTACTTCATAATACGTATTTATCATTTTGCACCCCTAACCGTTTGTAAAAACCAGTCTATATACAATTTTTCTTCTGTTATATGAAATACTTTATATTCTTCTCGTACATTTGACGGAGCATCATACCACATAATAACCGCCGCTATATTTTCTACTTTATGTAAAAGTTCAGCGTCTTCCGCAGAACGAAGTAACACTATTTTTGGATATTCCTCAGCTTTATAGCCCTCTATTAAAATCGTATCCACTTCAAAAAATTCGTACAAGCGGATAATTTCTTGCAAGGACCATTCATCTCGCAAAGAGGACAGAGATAGTAATCCAGCGCCTTCTACACTACTTACTACAGCACCAGCTTTTCGGTGTCTTTCACTATCTTTTTGTGCTACTTCAGGAAAGCCCCCGTGACCATGATGTTTAATTGTAGCAACCTTCATTTCTCTTTCAGCTAATGCATGTACCATTTTCTCTACAAGTGTTGTTTTCCCGCTATTTTGATACCCTACTATTTGTAAGATTGAAGAGGCTTTGCCCACGGCCAATCACTTCCCTCAGAGCATTCTAACAATAATACAGATACTTTCATTCCTGCTTCAAACCCTCTCGTTCCTCCAGGCAGCACAATAAAAGCATTTGCATCCGCAAGTGAAGAGACCGCACTCGATTTATCTAAACCAACTGGCGCCGCTTGTAGTGCCCCATTAACAATGCTCGCTTTCGCTCTTACAAAACGAGTAAACGGATTTGGTTTCGGAAAATCTTTTTGCAAAATAGCATCAGCTCTATATGCGTGAGGATCCTTCGCATGCAAATACGTTTTTATAATTGGATGCACTAATAATTCGAAACCTACATAACAAGCTGACGGATTACCTGATAAACCGAAGAGTAGCTTTCCATCAACTTCAGCTACTGTCGTTACACTCCCCGGCCTCATCGCTATTTTATTAAAGAGTACATTCGCCTGTAACCTTTCATAAATAGCTGGTAAATAGTCGTAATCCCCTACTGAAACACCGCCCGTTGTAATTAAAATATCAACCTCATCCATCGCTGATTTAACGGCTGTAAAACATGTGTCTAACTCATCGGCAAGTTGTCCATAGTAACGAACTTTTCCGCCAGCTTTCATAATTTGAGCGGCAATCATATAAGAGTTACTATTTCTAATTTTCCCTGGCTCTAACGCCTCATGCACTTCTAATAATTCGCTGCCTGTCGTTACAATACCGACAACCGGCTGTTTTACAACTTTCACAGTGCTATATCCAAACGTCGCTAATAATGCGGCAACACCCGGATTAATTACAACACCTTTCTTAACAAGGACTTGATTTTGTTTTATATCTTCTCCTTTAAATGACACATTGTCACCGTTTTGGAAAGGACGTTTTAACTTCATATATGTACTTTCGTTCCTCTCGAATCCTTCCGTCAGTTCTAGCATTACGACTGCATTGCAATCTTCTGGAATAGCTGCTCCTGTCATAATACGAACCGCCTGAAAAGCCCCTACTTCTTCTGTAAAAACAGATCCTGCTCCGATTTCTCCTATTACTTCAAATTCAACCGGCTGCTCTTGACTCGCTTCCTTCGTATCTTCTGCTCGAATTGCGAAACCATCGTAAGGAGAACGATCAAAGTGAGGAACGTCGTGATCTGAGACAACATCCTCTCCAAGAATCCTCCCGTAACTTTCTGTAATAGAAACTTCTTCTACTTCACCATGCTTAGCGTATTTCATAACCCGCTCTACTGCCTCAGCAACTTGAATCGGGATTCGTTTTTCTACCATTGTTTCTCACCTCATATTTGCAAAATATCTAATCTCGATTACACTTTATATATTAAATCGCAATTACTTCAAGGAGGAATTCCATGTCTTCATTCACACATTTCAACGACCAAGGACGCGCTAAAATGGTTGATATAAGTGATAAAAAAATAACCGTTCGAACAGCAATAGCATGCTCTAGCATTCTCGTTACGAAAGAGATTTTTGATAAAATCTCTCACAATGAAATTGGTAAAGGTGACGTATTAGCCGTCGCACAAATCGCAGGTATTATGGCTGCAAAACGTACTTCTGATATTATCCCAATGTGCCATCCTTTATTATTAAAAGGTGTTGACGTCTCTTTCGATTGGAAACAGTCAGAAGAACAATATCGACTACTTATTGAAGTAAAAGTTAAAACAGAAGGTAGTACCGGCGTTGAGATGGAAGCTTTAACAGCCGCTTCCGCTACCGCTCTTACTGTATATGACATGTGTAAAGCCGTTGATAAGGGTATGATTATTGGCGAAACGTACTTACTTGAAAAAACGGGCGGAAAAAATGGAGATTATATTAGAAATTCTTAATCCTACCTTTTCCATTTGAACCTAAAGGATCTCCCTTTAGGTTCAACCTATATATCTTGTATATAGTCGTTTCGCAACATTCATATCATTCGTACCATGAATAAACGCCCTACCATCTGTAAATAAAACAAAACGATATTCTTCCACTGGAAATGATAATAAATATGGCGTTGCTTTTACATCCACACTTTTTTGTAAGCGCTTTTTAATTTCTTCTAAATTAAAACCCTGACGCACACCTGGACGGATTTGAACTGTATTTCGCCCACATAATACTTCTGTTTTCGTTTGTGCTTCAAATGTTAAACTCGGATATGTACGTAACTTTCCACAAGATAAACATGTATCCTTTTTCTGCCTATTCACTTTAAATGCCATCTGTTGATTATTCCAAAGATCAAATGATAGCATCGTTTCACGAAGTGCCTCAAAATCTTCTACTAATATTTTCAGGGCTTCCGTTATTTGATGTGCAACTACTAATTGCACTGCTGGCTGTATAATACCGGCCGTATCACATGTCGCTCCGCTCGCCGGATGTTCCATTAAACATCGAAAACACGGCGTTTTTCCTGGCAAGATTGTATAAGTTACTCCGTAACTTCCAACACACCCTCCGTATATCCACGGAACGTTATACATCTGGGATATATCATTAATAAGAAGGCGCGTTTCAAAATTATCCGTCGCATCTAATATTAAATCTACACCTTTAATTAACTCTTCCATTTCTTGCACTGTTACATCAGTCACAACCGGTACAATTTCTACTTCGGAATTAATTGCCTTTAAATGTTCTGCTGCTGCTATCGCTTTCGGCTTATAATGCTTTGCATCTTCTTCTGTATATAATTGTTGCCTTTGTAAATTACTCCATTCTACATAATCACGATCAGCAATTGTTATTTTTCCAACACCTGCTCTAACAATCGCTTCTGCATTCGCTGCTCCGAGCGCACCAGCACCGATGACGAGCACGTGCTTCTCTCTTATTTTCCGCTGCCCTTCTTCCCCAACACCAGAAAATAACATTTGTCTTGAATATCGCTCTTGCATACGACATCCCCCTTTCTTATCCTCCTATATAAGACATTTCAATTTTCGGACGATTTTTCGCGCTTTCTTCTGTCCGTTCATCTGAATATCTATCTTTTCTATTCCCCCATATACCTTGTATAACATTTAACAAATCATCATCTGAAAGATTTTCTCTAAGAAGTTTCCTTAAATCCATTCCTTCTGTCGCAAACAGGCAAGTATAAAACTTTCCATCTGCTGAAATTCTTGCTCTCGTACAAGAAGAACAAAATGACTCAGAAACAGAGGTAATAAAACCAACCTCTACATTTGTTCCAACGTATCGATACCGCTTCGCAACCTCCCCAAAATAATGAGCTTCAGCTGGCTCAATTGGATACACCCCATGAATCATATCAATTAATTCTCGTTTCATAATAACTTGATCAAAATTCCATCCATTCGTACTGCCAACATCCATAAACTCAATAAATCTAAGTGAAATTCCTTGTTCTTTAAAATACGCAGCAACCGGAAGTACTTGATGATCGTTCATCCCTTTTTTCACAACCATATTTACCTTCACTTCAAGGCCTGCTTCTTTCGCTGCCATAATTCCTTTTAACACTGGCTTCGTATTCATATTCCGGCCATTAATTGCGCGGAACACATTATCATCTATCGCATCCAAACTAACATTTACTCGGTGTAACCCAGCTTCTTTTAACGCCTTCGCTTGCTTCGTTAAATGAATCGCATTTGTCGTTAATCCTATATCTACTAAACCGTCAATTTTCACGAGACGTTCGATAAGTTTTGTTAAATCCTTACGGAGCAATGGCTCACCGCCAGTAAGTCTAATTTTCCGTACACCGATGCTAACAAATACTTTTGCTAATCGCTCGATTTCATCAAATGTCAGTAAAAACTCCTCTTTCAAAAAAGCATAATCAGGACCAAACACTTCCGCTGGCATACAATACGTACACCGTAAATTACAACGATCAATGACAGAGATGCGCAAATCTTGAAGTGGACGTCCGAAAAAATCTTTAACCTTCTCCTGCATCGCCACTCTCCCTTTCTGCCAAATTTATATCTATCTTCATTCTATTATAATATATTTTTGAACCGCGATGTTTTTGCTCAAGTGAATAAAGTGAAACTTTAATCAGTGGGATTTTGTCTATCCCCCATTGATTATTAGCCCGTACCAATCGTACTTTTACGGCCGACTCCCACCTACCAAATTTTGAAGTGGAAGCCTTACTGCCCGCAAATAGCGGTATAAAAAACCTTGAAACATAAAAGTTCCAAGGTTTTCTGCTTATTAACTTAATCTAATAATAGTTAGAGTAGCCCCTGGCGTTGTCGTAGATAATGTAGCTACTGCAAGTAACCCAAATAATTGTAAACTAATAGCAGATCCGGCGGCTAAATTGCTAATAATTGTTGCATTAAATGAGCCTGTAGCCACTGCCGGTGAATTTATTGTTCCTGCTAGCGGACTTCCATTTACAGTTATACGCGAACTTACAAGTAAAGCTGCCGTTATATTAATTGTATAGGCTATATAATAATTACCTGCATTTGTAACGGTAAACACAGTATTCCCACCACTAACTGTTATTCCCGGTCCAATATTTTGATTGTTCGGTAATGGTATATTCGTACCGCCTAACAACACGGAAATAGCACTTCCTGAAGTATTATTTGCAAAGGAATACGTTGCAGTTGTACTAACTCCTGTGGTTCCTGTCGCTCCAGTCGCGCCTGTTGGACCCGCTGGACCTTGTAGGCCTTGGATTCCTTGCGAACCCGTTGCTCCCGTGGCCCCTGTCGGACCTTGTGAACCTGTTTCTCCCGTTGGACCTTGTGAGCCTTGAATTCCTTGGGGACCTGTCGCTCCGGTTGCTCCCGTTGGACCTTGTGGGCCTTGAATTCCTTGGGGACCTGTCGCTCCAGTTGCTCCCGTTGGACCTTGGACTCCTTGTGGGCCTTGTGCTCCTGTGGCCCCGGTTGGGCCTTGTGGGCCTTGCAAGCCTTGCACACCTTGTGGACCCGTTGGACCTATTTCTCCTTGCACTCCTTGGATTCCGGTTGGACCTTGTGGGCCGGTCGGACCTTGAACACCTTGTGGACCTTGGATTCCCTGTGGGCCTTGTGCTCCGGTTGCTCCCGTTGCTCCTTGAATTCCTTGGGGACCTTGTGGGCCTTGAATTCCTTGGGGACCTGTTGCACCTTGGATTCCTTGTGGGCCTTGAATTCCTTGGGGACCTTGATCTCCTGTCGCTCCCGTTATACCTTGGATTCCTTGTGGACCTTGAACACCTTGTGGACCCGTTGGACCTATTTCTCCTTGCACTCCTTGAATTCCTTGTGGGCCCTGTAAGCCCGTCACTCCGGTTGCTCCCGTTGCTCCTGTCGTTCCTGCCACTCCAGTTGAGCCTGTCGAACCGGTTGCTCCTGTCGGTCCAGGTGGTCCACCGGATGGACCTGTCACTCCCGCCGGACCTGATGGCCCCGTTGGACCAGTCGGCCCTGCTGGTCCTCCTGATGGACCGGTTACCCCTGTTGGACCGATTACTCCCGTTGGGCCTGTAGTTCCTTCCCCTGTTGCACCGGCTGGCCCCGGTATCCCTTGTATTCCTTGCGGGCCCTGAAGTCCTTCTGGACCTTCTGGGCCTGTTGGTCCCATATCACCCATCGGTCCTTGTATTCCTTGAACTCCTTGTGCTCCCGTTGCTCCTGATGGACCTGGTACTCCTTGTATTCCTTGTGGACCTTGATCACCAGTTGCCCCCGTTGCACCTTGAGGTCCTATAGCCCCCTGTATACCCTGTGGACCTTGATCACCAGTTGCTCCCGTTATCCCTTGAATCCCCTGAACACCTTGGATTCCTTGTTCACCCGTTACTCCCGTCGGACCAGGAATACCTTGAATACCCTGCGGACCTTCTGGGCCTGTTGGGCCAAGCGTCCCTTGGATTCCTTGAATTCCTTGTAAGCCCTGCGCACCTGTTTCTCCTGTACTTCCACTCGGTCCACCTCCAGGACCTGTTGCTCCAGTCGCACCGGTTGGACCAGGAGGTCCTCCTGATGGACCGGTTACCCCTGTTGAACCTGTTATTCCTGTCGGGCCTGTAACCCCTTGACCAGTTGCTCCTGTTGTCCCCGTACTTCCACTCGGTCCTTGTGGCCCTTGTATCCCTTGGGCTCCTTGGATTCCCTGAGAACCAGTTACTCCCGGTACCCCTTGCACTCCTTGGATTCCTTGAGGTCCCTCAGGTCCAGTAGCTCCAATCGGACCTTGTAATCCCTGTATTCCCTGTATACCTTGTGCTCCTGTCGCTCCGGTTGGACCAATCGGACCTTGGATCCCTTGCACTCCCTGCACACCTGTTGCTCCCGTATCCCCTACTGGCCCCCTCAATCCCCCCAGGCCCTTGTTGTCCTTCTGGTCCTGTTACACCCATTTGTCCAGCTGGTCCTTGAATTCCTTGCACACCTTGTGCTCCTGTCGGCCCCATCTCCCCCATTGGACCTTGAATTCCTCTTGGTCCTTGAGGGCCAGTCGGACCTTGTGGACCTGTTGGACCTGTAATCCCTATACCTGTAGATCCAGTTGGAACTGGGGGGAAAGTAGGTCCAATAAGTTCTGGTGGAATTCTAAAATTAGAGTTTAACGAATGTTGTTTTCCTTTATTATCACGCTCTTTCACACTTTCACCACCTACAGACCATCTTTTTCACACTAAATAAACCGCTTCTTTTTAATCTATTTACAAAAATAATCTCCAAGACTATTTTTATTTCAAATAATAAAAACTCCCCTAATTTCTTAGGGGAGTCCAGCTGTTGAATCCATATCATCTGTATTAGGGACACTTTGTACTATATTTGATACATTTGCACCTTGACCCGTATTTGCTCCTGTTAGATTACTAGCAGGAGTACCTCGTGTATATGTTGTCGTCACAGAATCTCCCGGCTGTAAACAAAGCTTCGTCTCCGTTCCTATTACTGTAACAACATCAATCCAAGTGCAACCCGTTGAACCACTATACGATTTCGAAGCAGTAAACGATGTATCACTCAAATTATCACCGGTAAATATATTCCCAGTATTATTAACAATAATAAACTCTTTTATATGCGCAGGCATACTTACACTCTACCTTTCCTTTACGAACCTAATGTACGTGTACTCGTCGCTAATGGCGGTAAAAATACTGATGTTCTAATCACCGCTTCTGGCTGCCGCTTCCCATTTAAAAAAATAGCCGCACTTGACCCTCCAGCACCCGCATATATTTTCGCTACAGCTAAAGGTGAGATATCATAACAGTCGCCAACATTAACAGCTCCTGTATTATTTATAATTTTTACTTTACGCATGTTAATCCCCATTTACCTATCCCCCTTTTATACACTGTATGCAAAAGAAAAAAACTTGAAACAAACACGTTTCAAGTTTTTACAGCTACTTATTTAGTTTCACCTTCATATTGAAGCATACCGCCAACCATGTTCACCGTTTTAAATCCTTGCTCATTTAAATAATGGCATACATTTTCACTACGCATTCCCGAACGGCAAATAAAGATATATTCATTCTCTTTCTCAAAGAAATCTACTTTATTTGGAATATCGCCCATTTTAATATGTACAGCTTCCGGAATTTTCCCTGCCGCTACTTCTTCATCTTCCCTTACGTCTACTAAAAATAACGTTTCTCCATTTTCTAAACGCTCTTGCACTTCTTCTGTAGTAATTGTGTTAACTTCTGTCATATGTCGTTCCTCCTTATATACAATAAAACCTTTAGTTTCTTCTTCAAACAACTATTTCTAATCAATTTTAGCATGCGAAAGAAAGAACGCAAAGAATGGAACATTTATTTCTCAATTTCCCCGCAAAACTTATTCTTTACAAACATAACTAGCGCATTGTATCCTCAATATACTTGTTTTATGAAAGGAGCCAGTTAAAATGACACTTTTTCTTTTCATTACGGGCATCATTTTCTTAATCGCTGCAATTATTGCTCTTAGTATGAAAAATAATAAAAAGATAAAATCGCCACAAGAAATGTCATTCTTATTTCTATTACTTAGTATAGCTTTCTTCGGTTTATCAATCGCTACATATATTTTCCGTCTGCAAATCATGTAAAAAAAGGTGCCTATTCCAAACAATGCACCTTTTCCACATCATCTATTTCCTACACAAAACTAGATACCTTCCGATTTAAAAACTCGTAAACTTTCTTTTCAAATAAATGAACATCTAACGCTCCTGCCATATGCCCATTTATACTTTCTATCTCATATACTTCTGCATACTTCCCTTGCTTTTGCAAAATTTCTACCATTTTATAATTGTAACGAGGCGGCTGAAGTAAATCTTGTTTACATGGAATCATGAGTACATTCGCTTCAATCTTAGAAAGAGCCTCTTCTAAGGAAGAAAATCCATGTGCAATATCATGTAATAAGACCGCTTTTGTAGTGTACATCCATGAATTTGCATCTACTAAATCTATACTTTTACATGTCACTTTATTTATTTCTTTCTCAAATGATGTTAATGCAGAAAATTGCTGATAAGGTGCCATTTCTATACTGTTCCGCGGGAATGCCGTTTCATAAAAATGTTCATCAAATGCGTTCATAAACATCATTTTATTCGCCAAATGAAGCCCCTTCGTTGGTTGTTCCTCTCCGTACTTTCCACCTTTCCAATTTGGATCAAGCTGAATTGCTTCGATCGCATTTTGCGCTACATTTCCCGACGTTATAATTGGGTTTTGCGGATTCGTAATAACTCCAATCATTCGTTCTACCATATGAGGATAGTGGACAGCCCATTGCTGCGCAATCATCCCACCTGCCGACGGTCCCATTACAGCATGTAATCTAGCAATCCCCATATCTTTTATTAACTCATATTGCATACGTGCTACATCTAAAAATGTGAAAACTGGAAAATCCATCGCATACTCAAAACCAGTCATCGGATTTATCGATTTCGGTCCCGTTGTAATCACATATGGGTTCTTCACTTGGACATTACAAAGATTATCAGTACATATAATGAAATATTTATTTGTATCAATTGCTTTCCCAGGTCCAATTAATCCATCCCACCAACCAGCCCCCTCATCATGCTCTGTATATTTTCCAGCCGCATGACTTGTTGCACTAAAATAGTGACAAACCAAAATCGCATTTGATCTTTCTCTATTCAAAGCACCATACGTCTCATACCCCATTTGAACAGGAACTTCCCTACCACTTTCAAACACAAACTCTTTTAAAACAAACTTCTCCTTTTTTACAATTTGCACAGACTCGCCTTCTTCCCGTCGTTTTATGAACTGCTTACTAAAGGATTTTTTCTATGCAAACCAATCTCCTCCTTCTTTTCATAAATAAATGAATAATATACAAAATTAGCCACAAAATAGCACTATATTACACAATCAAAGAGGGCATACATATGATTTGGAATTGGTTACGTAAGAAAAAAAATTCAAATACAAAAGAGACAGATGATTCGAAACAACAGTCTGATGATCAAAAGGAACATAACAAAAATAAGAATGACGAGCCAAAAAGTACGGAACAAACTGATGATTCTTCTCAAAATACGCAACAAAACTCTAAACAAGAGGATTCTTCTCAAAACAAACAGCAACATTCTAAGCAAGAAGATAATTCTCAAAACAAGCAGCAAAGTTCTAAACAAGAGGATAATTCTCAAAACAAACAGCAAAATTCTAAACAAGAGGATAATTCTCAAAGCAAACAGCAACATTCTAAGCAAGAAGATAATTCTCAAAACAAGCAGCAAAGTTCTAAACAAGAGGATTCTTCTCAAAACAAACAGCAACATTCTAAACAAGAGGATAATTCTCAAAGCAAACAACAAAATTCTAAACAAGAGAATAATTCTCAAAACAAACAACAAAGTTCTAAACAGGAGGATAATTCTCAAAACAAACAGCAAAATTCTAAGCAAGAGGATTCTTCTCAAAACAAGCAGCAAAGTTCTAAACAACAGGGTAATTCTCAAGACAAACAGCAAAGCTCTAAACAAGAGGATTCTTCTCAAAACAAGCAGCAAAACTCTAAGCAAGAGGATTCTTCTCAAGACAAACAGCAAAGTTCTAAACAAGAGGATTCTTCTCAAAACAAACAACAAAGCTCTGGAAGTAACAGCATTTATGACTTTAGCAAGCCAGCAAATGACCATATTCATTCTCTGCAAGAGTTAATAGAGAAGCTAAAACAGTCTAGTGATTTTATTAATTACCATACATCTGACGAAGAAACGATGCCTTATTGGATTTCTTACTACCGTCCTTCACTTGATGGAGAAAAGCTTCAAAAGTATTTAATGCCTACACTTTTAGAACGCTCTTGTTCTTCTCTTGAGGAGCTAAAAGAACATATGCCAATGAGCGGTATTACAATTACGAACGACTTACAAAAAATTGAGGACATGGTTTTAAAAGGACATGCAATTATTCAATTGAACCAGCAAGATCAAAAGTGTATGCTTGCAAACATTGCAATTGATACTTACCGGGCACCAAGCCCTCCATTAAATGAATCAACAGTTATCGGCCCACAAGAAGGTTTTGTAGAAGCTATTGATACAAATATTAATTTAGTCCGTAAACGCCTTCCAGTATTAGAACTGCAAACAAAAGAAATGATAATTGGCTCCTTTTCGAAAACAAAGGTTGTAATAATGTATTTAGACAACCTTGCAGAAAAGGATAATGTGGATTTTCTCGAAGAATCATTGCGAGCTCTTGAATACGATCAAATTAATGATAGTGCTTATCTTCAAGAGTTAATGGGCGAAAAATCAATTTTCCCATTATATATCAATACAGAACGAACTGATAGAGTGACAAAGGCACTTATTGA
Source organism: Bacillus sp. P4_D3 (assembly GCF_056401855.1). NCBI lineage: Bacteria > Bacillati > Bacillota > Bacilli > Caryophanales > Bacillaceae > Bacillus > Bacillus sp. P4_D3. Next base: position 12,497 of record NZ_JBFUIN010000007.1, on the reverse strand, counting down.
TGGCAAAATTGCAATTTTTGTTGACGGTTCACCAAACGTTCTACTAACTCCTGTATCATATTTCGATTTCTTTATTTCACCAGAAGATTATAACGTCTCTTGGCTGTACGCTACATTTTCAAGGATTTTACGACTTATCGCGGTTCTTTTCTCAATTTGTGCAGCCCCATTATATGTTGCCGTTTTAAATTATCATTACGAACTCATTCCAAGCGATTTGCTTGAAACATTGATTTTATCAAGAGCACAAGTACCATTCCCACCTTTAATCGAAGCACTCTTTTTGGAATTAGTTATTGATTTATTAAGAGAAGCTGGGGCTAGATTACCGATGAAAGTAGGACAAACACTCGGTATTGTAGGTGGTATCGTAATTGGACAAGCATCTGTTCAAGCTGGGTTAACGAGTAACATTTTATTAATTATCGTTGCCTTATCTGCACTTGCTTCCTTTATTACACCTATTTATAAAATGGGTAACGCCGTTCGTTTACTGCGTTTCCCATTTCTCGCATTTGCAGAAATAGGTGGTCTATTCGGTATCTCTCTTGGGTTTATCTTTTTATTTACCCACCTTTTTAGACTAACTTCTTTACGTAAACCGTACGCACTTTTTTATCCAACTAGACAACAATCAATGAAAGATTCATGGATTCGTTTTCCATTAACGATGATTGATACAAGAGATGTACAAGCGAGACCACAGCATGTTAAGAAATCAGCAAACGGAATTTCAACAAAACATACATCTGATTTTGATGATTAAGAAATGAGGTGCATCGATGAGTAAAATTAAAGCAGAACACCAAATATCACCTATCTTCGTCTTTTTCTTAATTCACGGTGCACAATTTGGTGCTGGTGTTCTCGGATTTGCCCGCATTATTGCGAAAGCAGCTGGATACGATGGCTGGATAAGTGTCCTTCTCACAGGAATCATCATTCATATTCTCCTATGGATGATGTATTTCTTGTTAAAAGAAACAAACGGAAATTTAATTGATTTACAAAGACAAACATTTGGAAAATGGCTAGGAAACGGCATTAACCTCATTTTTATAGCGTATTTTTTAACCGTTAGTATTTCCGTTGTACGAACATATGTAGAAATTATTCAAGTATGGATGTTTCCTTCTGCTTCGATTTGGATGCTAACAACTTTTCTATGCTTAGTCGGTTACTATATTATCTCATCTGGTTTTCGTGTTATTACTGGTATCTGTGTCATTTCTATCGGCGGGACACTCGGATATCTTTTCCTTAGCCTTTTTATCTTAAAATACACTCACTGGTCTAATTTACTCCCTGTATTTTCACATTCATTTTCAGACATTTTAAAAGCAGCTCAATTATCAATCTATACTATGAGCGGATTTGAAATTTTTCTTATGATTTATCCATTTGTAAAAGAGTCTAAGAAATCTCATAAATTTGCACAATACGGTGCGCTATTCTCTAATCTTTTATATTTATTTAGCACCCTCTTAGCTTTTACCTTCTTTAGCGAAAAACAATTATCCAAAACAATTTGGGCCCAGCTCTCTATGACTCAAGTTGTCCAACTTCCTTTCATAGAACGGCTAGAGTACATTGCAATCTCAGCTTATACTCTCGTTATTGTTACGAGCTTCATTCTTCCTTTATGGGCAGCAACAAGAGGAACACACGAAATATTTCGTGTAAAACAAAGAGGTGTTTTAATTGCTTTTATGCTTATTACCCTCATTGTTTCACAACTTTTAACAAACAGACATGATATTAATGACTTTATTAGTAATGCGTCAAGAATTAGTTTTTGGCTTATATACATATACATCCCAATTCTATTTATTATTGTGTGGGTGAAAAGAAAATGGAAAAAATCAAAAGAAAATTAATGCTTCTTTCTTGTATCAGCATCCTTAGTCTAACTGGTTGCTTACAAAAAAATATTATCGATGATGTCAATCTCATTCAAGGGACTGTTTTTGATACAGCAAAAGATAATAAAGTAAAAGTCACATTCGTTTGTCCTATACAGAAAAAAGGTAATAAAGTTCAAGTCTTTGAAGGAGTAGGAAACGCAGTAAAACAAGTAAAAGCGGATACATCTTTGGAATCCTCTCAACCGTTTGCAAGTGGACAAATGCGTTTTGCTTTATTTACTACAAAAATCGCAAAAAAAGGATTATCAACTTCCTTTGACACGTTAATTCGTGATGTGAATATCGGGAACTCTATGTATGTCGGTTTATTAGAGGGAACAGGGCTAGACTTACTAAAAGGTAAATATACAACATCATCTAACGTTGCAATTTATATAAAGAAAATGTTAGACCATAATATGAAAACGGGTCCTTTACCTACTGACAATCTACATTTAGGAGCCTATCGATATTATCGTGAAGGTCAAGATTCTTATTTACCAATACTCAAAAAAGATAAAGATAAAATAAGAATTACTGGTATCGGACTTTTAAAAAGAGATAAATATGTTGGGAAAATTAACTATCACGATATGTTCGCCTTTAAAGGTTTATTGGAAAAACATCGCTTAGATTCACATGAATTTAAAGCAAACTCAGGATACACAATCATTAATAATATTCGATCCGTCCCAACTTACCAAGTAAGTATTAAAGATGGTAAACCATYATTTTTCATACACGTCAAACTAGAAGCACGTATTCAAGAACTATCTAAACAGTTCAACTTAGAAAATAAAAAGAACACAAAAAAAATAGAAAAATCAGTTGAAAAACAATTAGGTGCAACGGCTAACAAATTAATTAAACAGTTTAAATCTTTGAATGTGGATCCACTCGGTCTCGGCGCAAGGTATAAAGAACATTACCGTCCATTCAAATTAGAAGAGTGGCGAAGAATGTATAAAGATGTTCCTATTAAGGTGAAATACACTGTCAATATTACAAATTCTGGTGTAATTGAATAAGTTAATGATTGAACTCCCCTCTCTGGCATGGTACAACGGAGAGGGGAGTTTTTATTTTTAAATAGAGAAAAGGGATATTTACGGGGGAGCTTATGTCTAAAAAATTAGTAAAACCTATTTTAAATGGTATTTTATTTCTCGGCGTCTTTTTATTTGCTCATACATACTTAAAAAATGTTTCTTTTACACGTTATTTATTTGTCGTTATACCGATGCTACTCATCGGAATATTTAGTATCGATCTTATTTTATCCATTTTAATTAAGAAAGAAGAATAACGAGCTAACATCTTATTTCTATAAGATGTTCTTTTTATTAAACAATCACCTTATGTTACAATAAACTTCGGCACAAAGTGAGAAAGGATGAAACAACATGACAAACGAAAAAGGTTTAGATAAAGGGTACGAACTTGTTGCGAAAATGCACGAAGTATTCGGACATCCTGTGACAAACACTCCAACAAAACTAACAGAAGAGCGTGCAAAAATTCGTGCTAGCTTTATGCAAGAAGAGTTAGAAGAATTTCTAGAAGCAACAACTGTTGAAGATCAATATGATGCACTTATTGACCTTATTTACTTTGCATTCGGAACGTTTGCAGAAATGGGCGTACGTCCAGATAAAGGATTCGAAATTGTAAACAATGCTAACATGGCAAAACTATTCCCTGATGGAAAGCCTCGATTCCGCGAGGGAGATGGAAAAATTATGAAACCAGAAGGATGGCAAGCACCGGAACCACAACTTCGTGCGGAAATCGAACGTCAGCGCCAAGAAGCTGAAAAAAACTGCTAGGATCTCCTAGCAGTTTTTTTCTATGTCTTTTTTCACCGATATATTTTTCACACAATTCATTAATGACCCACGTGCCCCGCGTGTCCTGCCGCTCCTGCAATACCAGCTGCTCCTGCTCCAACTCCACCTGTCCAAGGCTGTTGTTGTTGCTGATATTATTGGTATTGTTGTTGCTGCTGACCTTGGTGGTGATGTTGACCATGGTGGTGCTGTTGACCATGGTGGTGCTGTTGACCGTGGTGACCATGATGATGACTTTGATGAGTTTGATAAAGGACAGCCTGCGGATGAACTTGGTGATGGCCTTGGTGATGTACTTGTTGCTGATGGTGGCCTTGGTGATGATGTTGACCGTGGTGATGATGTTGACCGTGGTGATGATGTTGACCGTGGTGACCATGATGAGTTTGATGAGTTTGATAAAGAACAGCCTGCGGATGAATTTGGTGGTGGCCTTGGTGATGTACTTGTTGTTGATGACCATGGTGCTGTTGATGGCCATAATGTTGATGATGGCCATGATGCTGTTGATGACCGTGATGCTGTTGATGGCCATGATGTTGATGTTGACCGTGGTGCATATGATGACCGTGATGCTGTTGATGGCCGTGATGCTCATGGTGCACATGATGACCATGAACACCTTGAGGAACGCCGCCGACTCCACCAGCTACAACACCGACGCCAGTTACAGGAAATCCTGTTTGTACGCCTCCCACAACAGATGGAAATGTAGTTGGCATACCTACAGGTACTCCTCCTTGTGTACCTCCTACGAAAGAAGGGAATGTAGTTGGTACACCTACTGGAATTCCAGTTTGTGCGCCAGCCACTGATGTCGGGAATCCTCCTGTTAATGTTGGCATTCCAGTTTGCATGCCAGCCACTGATGTCGGGAATCCTCCTGTTAGTGTTGGCATCCCAGTTTGCATGCCAGCCACTGACGTCGGAAATCCTCCAGCTTCTCCTCCCATCCAACTTGGGATTCCGCCATATCCGTGTTGACCATCTCCTCCCATAAACATCATTTGTCCATAACTATCCGATCCACCTCCGAAGAAGCCATGTGGTGCATTATTGTCCATCCCTTTCATTCCTTTCACCTCTTCTGCTCAATTTAACCTACCTTTTTTATCATATTTCCTATAGAAGAATAGGTGTTTGTCTATATGGGAATTCCGCACCTTTTTCTTCGTTCTCCATTCATGATAAACTAAATTAACTGATTATTTTATCAAAGGAGGCGTTTTCGTTGGAGAGCGTAGCAAAAGCTTCAATTGATGATTTAGATTCAATCTTACATATAGATGTCGCTGTAATCGGAGACGATAGTAGACGAAATTATATTAAACGTGCTATTGATGAAGGAAACTGCATAATTGCAAAAGAGGACAATTCCATTTCTGGTTTTCTAACATACGATACAAATTTCTTTGGTTATACTTTCCTCTCATTAATAATTGTTTCGCCAACGAAAAGAAGACAAGGTCATGCAAGCTCATTAATCTCATATATGTTAAATAATTCTCCTACTCAAAAAATATTTTCTTCAACGAACGAATCGAATACAAATATGCAAAAAGTTTTTAAAGCGAATGGATTTATGCGTAGTGGAATAATCGAAAACTTAGATGAAGGTGATCCAGAGATTATTTTTCACATAAAAAAGCTCAGAGCATAAACGCTCTGAGCTTTTATTAATAATTAATTAGTTTGCAACAACGTTAACAAGTTTGCCAGGAACGACAATTACTTTACGAACTGCTTTTCCTTCGATTTGTTCTTTAATTGCTTCAAGTGCAAGTTGTTCCATTTCTTCTTTTGATGCGTCTTTACTCATTGTTAATTTTGCGCGAACTTTGCCCATAATTTGAACAACGATTTCAACTTCATCTTCTACAAGTTTAGACTCATCAAATGTTGGCCAGCTTGCATATGTGATTGTTTCATTGTATCCAAGCTTGCTCCAAAGTTCTTCCCCGATATGAGGTGCAACTGGTGCAATCATTTTTACGAAACCTTCTACATATTCTTTCGGAAGTGTCTCAGCTTTGTATGCATCGTTGATGAATACCATCATTTGAGAAATCGCTGTGTTGAAGCGAAGCTCTGCATAGTCTTCTGTTACTTTCTTCACTGTTTGGTGGTAAGCTTTTTCAAGCTCTTTATTTGGTGCATCAGTGATTTTCTCACTTAATTCACCGTTATCTTGAATGAATAGGCGCCATACGCGGTCTAGGAAACGACGAGCTCCGTCAAGACCATTTTCAGACCAAGCGATTGAAGCATCTAATGGTCCCATGAACATTTCGTATAGACGAAGTGTATCTGCACCGTGGCTTGCTACAATATCATCAGGATTTACAACGTTACCTTTTGATTTACTCATTTTCTCGTTGTTTTCACCTAAGATCATACCTTGGTTGAATAATTGTTGGAACGGTTCTTTCGTTGGAACTACACCGATATCATATAATACTTTATGCCAGAAACGAGCATATAGTAAGTGAAGTACAGCGTGCTCTGCTCCGCCGATATAAATATCAACCGGAAGCCATTGTTTTACTTTTTCAGGATCTACAAGTGCTTCGCTGTTGTTTGGATCGATGTAGCGTAGGTAGTACCAGCAGCTACCAGCCCATTGTGGCATTGTATTTGTTTCACGACGACCTTTTTTACCAGTTTCAGGATCAACAACATTTACCCACTCTTCAATATTTGCAAGTGGTGACTCACCTGTACCTGAAGGACGGATGTTCTCTGTTTTCGGAAGAACTAATGGTAATTCCTCTTCTTTCACAGCTGTCATTGTACCATCTTCCCAATGGATTACTGGAATTGGCTCACCCCAGTAACGTTGACGGCTAAATAACCAGTCACGTAGACGGTACGTTACTTTTTGATTTCCTGCGCTTGTTACTTCAAGCCACTCAATCATTTTTACGATTGCTTCTTCTTTATTTAAACCATCAAGGAATGCTGAGTTTATGTGCGCACCATCGCCTGTATATGCTTCTTTTGAAATGTCTCCGCCTTTTACAACTTCCTTCATTGGAAGATTGAACGTTGATGCGAATTCATAGTCACGCTCATCATGAGCTGGAACTGCCATTACAGCACCTGTTCCGTAAGTTGCAAGAACATAGTCTGCGATCCAGATTGGTAATTTCTCACCATTTACTGGGTTAACTGCGTAAGCACCAGTGAATACACCAGTTTTCTCTTTCGCAAGTTCTGTACGCTCTAGGTCACTCTTCATTTTCACAGAATCAATGTAAGCTTCTACAGCTTCTTTTTGCTCTGCTGTTGTAATGTCAGCAACAAGTGCATGCTCTGGAGCAAGTACACAGTAGCTTGCACCAAATAGTGTATCAGGACGCGTTGTGAAAACTGTAAATTTCTCATCTGTACCATCGATGTTGAAGTGTACTTCTGCACCTTCAGAACGACCGATCCAGTTACGCTGCATATCTTTTAAGCTTTCTGGCCAGTCAAGCTCATCTAGATCTTCTAATAGACGATCTCCGTAAGCTGTAATTTTTAACATCCACTGTCTCATCGGACGACGCTCAACTGGATGTCCACCACGCTCACTCTTACCGTCAATTATTTCTTCATTCGCAAGTACTGTACCAAGTGCTGGGCACCAGTTTACAGGTACTTCATCAACGTAAGCTAAACCTTTTTCAAATAGTTTTAGGAAGATCCATTGTGTCCACTTGTAGTAGGTTGGATCTGTTGTATTTACTTCACGATCCCAATCGTAAGAGAAACCTAATGCTTTAATTTGATTACGGAACGTATTAATATTAAGCTCTGTAAATTCTGCCGGGCTATTTCCAGTATCAAGTGCATATTGCTCTGCTGGAAGACCGAATGCATCCCATCCCATTGGATGAAGAACGTTATACCCTTGCATACGCTTCATACGAGATAAAATATCTGTCGCTGTATATCCTTCTGGATGCCCTACGTGTAAGCCTGCACCTGATGGATATGGGAACATATCTAGTGCATAAAATTTTGGTTTTTCTGTCTCATCTGGCGTACGGAATGTTTTATTCTCTTCCCAATGACCTTGCCACTTCTTCTCAATTTTTTGATGATTAAAGCTCATGAGATATCCTCCTTGAAATTCGATTTATTTTCACCGCCCAAAATACAAAAAACCTCTCATCCCTAGAAAGGGACGAGAGGTTATAGATTCCCGCGGTACCACCCTAAATTAATGTAATATATACATTCGCTTAGATCCGTAACGTGGATTAACGGCAATTGCTACTAATGATTTCACAACTGCAACTCAAAGGCGAGTTCATAACGAAACGTGGATTGACTTGCACCGACCGTCAACTCTCTAAACCAGCTTCTATTACTACTACTCCTTCTCACTGTTATTACAAATATGAGTTAATGTGAACTACCCGCCACTTAGTATCTCTTAAGAGCTTACTTGAAGCGAGGGCTTCTCGGTTAATCGTTACTCTTGCTAACTAACGAATTCGTCTTAGGACAGCCGAGCTAACTCCCTTGTTCCAAAGGATATTTTATTACTATTTATTTAAATATATTCTAAAACATGTTGCATGTTCCGTCAAACTAAACTGCAATTTTTTCTTCAACTGTTTCTTCTACTTTTACTCGTCTATCATAAATACTCGTTGCTATAAGCGCTACTACAAGCATTACCATGATCGCTATAAACAATACTTCCATATTGTATAAGTCAACAATCGCTCCGCCAACGACCGGTCCGAACATTTTCCCTACAGTCGCTGCGCTATTTACAACACCTTGATAAAATCCTAGCTTATCTTTCGGCGCAAGTATATTTGCAATGGTTGGAATTGCCGGCCATACGAATAATTCACCAATTGTCAATGTCACCATCGCAACGAGGAACATCGTAAATTGCTGCGCTTGACTTAAAACAATAAACGACGCCGCAAAAATGATAATTCCAATCATAATTTGCTGTTTTAAAGAGCGCTTCATCCAGCGAATTAGCATACTAACAAGCGGCTGCGCACAAACAATCATCGCCCCGTTTATTGTCCATAGTAAACTATAATGACGAAGGCTAATATTTAACTCTTGCATATACGTCGCAATTGCCCCTTGCCACTGTACGTATGTAACCCAGCATAAAGCATATGCTACACATACGATAAGAAGTGCTTTAAATCCAGGTGTAAGTGACCAACCTTTTTTCGTTTCGGCTTCTTTTTGTACCTCTTGCTCTTTTTTTGCTTCCATACCACGAAATCCAATAAACGCAATTAAGAAGAAAATAAAGTATAAAATAAAGTTCGCTAAGAAAATATAATCAAAACGATAAGACGCAACTAATCCACCGCACGCTGTTCCAATAGCAATACCAACATTTTGTCCAACATACATTGCATTGAACGCTCGTCTCCCGCCTTCTGGCCAAACCGTACCAACCATCGCATACATCGATGGAAACACCATTCCAGAACCGAATCCGATTAATGCTAGCCACACAACATATAACGGCCAACCATGGAAAAATACAAGACCTAAAATCGATACAAGTGTAATGACAATCCCTACTAAAATTGATTTATAACCGCCCCATTTATCAAATAAAACACCGCCGAGCAAGTTTCCGATTACACCAGTAAGCGAGTTGATCATTAATACCATTCCGGCTACTGATAAAGATTTCCCTAAACTATCATGTAAGTAAATTGTATTAAAAGGCCATAAAAAAGAAGCACCCGTGACATTAATAATCATCCCAGCTACTAATAGCCATACTTTCCTTGGCATAGTCTCCCCTCCTATTCTCTTTTTTTCGTTCATATATATAACAGTAAAATTGTAGTCGTTTTTAAATAGGAAGGCAACTGATTAATAGTTGATGAAATTCAGATAATAGCACAAAGACGATTAGAATGTATTCTAATCGTCTTTGTAAAATATTAATCTATAAACAATGGAATCGTTCCCTCGCGAAAGGTTATCCAACTTCCTTTTTACGTTTTGCACTTTCTTTAGCACTCCATTTAAATATTTTGTCTAGTAGAGAGTATATTCTCCCAGACTCCTTCGTTAATAATGGCCCTAACGACGCCAATATTAAAACATATAAGGCTGAGAATGGTTTAATCGTTGCCATTAAGCCACCCGCTATCCCGAAATTCGCGACAATAATGGAGAATTCCCCGCGTGATATAAGTGTTAAACCAATATTCGTAGAAGCCTTATGCGATAACCCGGCTTTACGCCCTGCAATCATTCCAGCTGTAAAATTACCGATAAGAGTAATGAAAACTGCTCCTAATGCCAACCATACTGCTCCTCCAAGCGAAAACGGATCTATACTTAAACCGAAGCTGAAGAAAAATATAGCTCCAAAGAAATCACGAAACGGGACGACGAGATGCTCGATTCGATCACTATGCTCTGTTTCTGAAAAGACGAGTCCTAATAATAATGCTCCAATCGCCTCAGCAACATGAATTGTTTCTGAAAATCCTGCTACAAAGAATAAAATAGCGAATATTACGATAATAAAAATTTCGTTTGAAGAAATATCTAATACTTTATTTAGGAACGGCGTAGCTTTTCTAGCGATTACAAAAAATAGTAACATATATCCTACTGCGATTAACACGGATGTAAGAGCACCTACAAATGACGTTGCACCTCCGAGTACTAATCCTGAAACGACTGATAAATATACAGCTAAAAAGATGTCATCAAACATAATGATTCCTAAAATTAGTTCTGTCTCTTTATTACCAGTTCTTCTTAAATCAACGATTACTTTCGCTACAATTGCACTCGATGAGATTGTAATGATTCCCGCAATAATTAATGTTTCGAGTAAGGGGAAGCCCATTATATATCCATAAAGTAAACCTAATATGAAATTAAGCGATATATGAACACTACCCCCAAAAGCAATCGACTTTCCTGATTTAATTAATTTTTTTATTGAGAATTCTAAGCCTAAGTAGAATAGGAGGAATATGACGCCAACACGGCCGAGGAAGGAAATAACTTCTCCGCTTTCAATAAACCTTAAATCGATAAGTCCTAAATCTGGGGCATGAGGCCCCACTAGCATACCGAGTATAATGAGAAACGGAATAATCGAAAACTTTAACTTTGCAGCGAGGATAGCTGCAAAAGCTACTAATACTAACGCAGTTCCAACTTCAAAAATTAAAGTATCCATCGATTACGAGTCACCTCCTGCTGAAAGTAACTCATTAATAATTTTTTTCACTTCATGTCTTTCGCCCGATAATACGAGCATATCGCCAGCTTCAATGATAGAATCTGGGCCTGGATTAAAGAATTTCTTCATATTCTTTTTCAAAATAGCAATGATTGTTACGTTATATGTTTTTCGAACGTGTAAGCTACCAATTGTTTTTTGTACCACTGGTGCGTTATTTTCTACTTTAAACCATTCAATTGATAATCCTTCAAAAGCCATCTCAATCGTGTCTAAAGCTTGTGGTCTATATACCATCCCGCCTAATATAGCCGCAATTTGTCTCGCCTCAGAATCGCGAAGAGAAATGCTTGAAATACTCTCATCATGATCCACATCGAAATGATACATTTCCCTTCGTCCATCATCGTGAATAACAATAACCATTTTTTCATTACCCTTTGTTATCACTTCAAATTTACATCCAATGCCCGGTAGTTCACTCTCTCTAATATTCATATTCCCGCCTCCTAAAATTTTTTAGTTACGGCTCTTCCCTTTTACAAATCTACATCAATCTCTGTTTTAAACTTTTCATCTTTTGATATCCCTAAATACTTTAACGTTTCTGACGGAGTCGCGTGATGAAAATGTTTTTGCAACAGTGCGATTGCTATGCCTCTTTTATATGCATGAAATCCAAATGTTTTTCTCATTGAGTTCGTTCCAATCTTACCAAGTATTCCGACCGCTTCAGCTGCACTATGGATAACACGATACGCTTGTTGGCGTGAGATTGAATTTGTTGTTTTATTAGATTGAAATACGTAGTTTTCTCTTTGAATATCAAAAGATTGTACGTACGCTAAAAGCGCCTCTTTTACTTTTGTATTTAAATAAATATCTTGTTTAAACTTTTCATCTTTCACAGGAAGAGAATAAAACTCTTTAACAGTTCCATCTTCATTTAATACATCTTCAAATTTAATACTCAGTAGTTCTGTAATTTTTAATCCAGTGTTAATCCCAATAACAAATAAAAGATAATCTCGCTGCGAGTGTTCTTTTAAATATTCTTTCATAGCCTGAATGTGCTCTATATTCTTTAATGCCTCTACAACTTCCATACATGTATTCTCCTCATCTTATGAACGGTAATTTTCTCATTATCCTGTCCATTTTACCTTATCATGCTATGAGATTTCCATGTATTATCCATTACCTTTTAATTTTTTTTACACTATACAATTGGAGCGATATACTTTAATACACCTAAAAATTCTGGATATTTATGATTTGGAAACTTACTATTGTAAAAATACGTTGCGGTTAGAAAAATAACGAGGGATAAAGATGAAAATAGTAAAACTTCTTTTGACCTTAGCGCTATGCCTATAACTTCAAATAAAGACCCATCTTCTTTCTGCAAGTTGGATTCCTCCTTTCTTTTCCGCTACTTTATACATTTAGTTTATGTTACTTAATTATATTGTATACTGCAATTAAGTAACATATCAATGATTTTGTTATTTTTTCTGAAAATAACAAAAAATACCGAGCACCCTCTGCTCGGTATTT